>CAYXVO010000007.1:14122-18021 GCA_964467875.1 uncultured Pseudomonadales bacterium
ATCTTGCGGCCGCTGAAGCGGAATCAATTGATAGGCCTGGGAATCAAAGCGCCGGGTTATCTGGCGGAAACGCCAAGTATAGCCAGGCCACAGCGAGGTGTTCTTGCCGCTCACCGGATGAATGTACCAGCTCTGGCACCCTCCCCGGTTCCACACTGACGATCCGAGCCGGCCCTGCACCTCTTGGTTGTAGCGCTGCTGCACGGTCCTCATGACCTCAACAGCCGCCAGTTGCTTGCGGTCCATCAGATTCAGCGCCTCCAGGACGTAATTGATCTGGGATTCGATCATATACACCATGGAGCTGTGGGCCAGGCCGGTATTGGGTCCCATCAGCAGGAAGAAGTTGGGGAAGCTGGCCACGGTCGTTCCCTTATAAGCCTCCGGCCCCTCGCTCCAGGCCGTGGTGATATCCAGGCCATCCCGTCCGAATATGAGGCCTTTGGGGAAGGGATCGGTGGCGGCAAAGCCGGTTCCGAAGATGATGGTGTCCACTTCCCGCTCAACCCCGTCGGTGGTCACCACACTGTGCGGGCGAACCTCGCGGATGCCGGTGGTAATCAC
This sequence comes from uncultured Pseudomonadales bacterium, assembly GCA_964467875.1. GTDB lineage: Bacteria > Pseudomonadota > Gammaproteobacteria > Pseudomonadales > Oleiphilaceae > JAEZAA01. The sequence goes on from CAYXVO010000007.1 coordinate 14,687, forward strand.
ATCCACGTTCGCTTGATCCAGTGCCGGATAGTAATCGTTGGAAATCAGAATCCGCTTGCAACCGATGGTGTAGTCCGGCGTCACCTTGGCCTGCAGTTCGGGATTGTGGATCTGGCGGCGGATATGGTTCAGGGCCCAGCGCTTGGGCAGGCTCATTAGGCGCGGATTGATGGCAAAGCCCATCACGCGGGTTTCCAGCATGCTGTAGATCGCATTGCGAAATGCTTTCTGCATCACAGGAAAGCGCTTGAACAATAGCTGCTCCAACGCCGAAACGGCACGGTCGGGCTTGGGCAGAATCCAGGGCGGCGTGCGCTGATACAGGTGCAGCTCTGCAACGTTGGGTTGAATCTGGGGAACGAACTGAATGGCGGAGGCACCGGTACCAATCACCGCGACGCGCTTGCCGTTGAGATCATAGTCGTGCTCCCACTGCTGGGAGTGGAATGCCTTGCCCTGAAAGGTCTCAAGCCCGGGAATCTTGGGGTAGGTTGGCGTGGACAGGCCGCCCATGCCGGAGATCAGCACATTCGCGGTGTACCGGTTGCCGTGTTGATCCTCGATGCGCCATACCCGTGCCTGCGCATCCCACTGGGCGCGCGTCAGCGTCGTGTTGAAATGGGTTTTCTCCACCAGCCCGTATTTTTCGGCGCACCGTTCCAGGTATGCCTTGATCTCCCGCTGCGGTGCGAACATTCGCGTCCAGCTCGGATTGGGTTCAAAGGAAAACGAATAAAGGTGGGACTGCACGTCGCAGGCACAACCGGGATAGTGATTGACCCGCCAGGTACCGCCGACACCGGCCTCACGCTCGAACAACTGGAAGTCCTCCTCACCACGCCGCTTCAGTTGGATGGCCATGCCCAGTCCGGCAAAGCCGGTCCCGATGATGGCGATCTTGTAGTGCAGGCCAAGTCCGGTCGGTTGGCGGGTATCGGTCTGTTCGCGGGACGGCGCTGTCATGCTAGGTTCCTCGGTGCGTCGCTCTATGTATACAGTTGTACGCATGGTATACATCCGTATACGTCGGCGTCAAGACAGCACTCCACGATAATGCGACAAGATCGACAGTTTTGTTGTGCTTGCGACAGACCCGAGCTGACGCAACAACAAGTGCATTCGAATGACCACTACGGCAATAGCAGATAACAGGGACAACAGAGGACAACAGGGCGTTAAAACAGAGAGGAGAGCAATGGGAGAGGTAAGGCGGGAAGAAGAATGCAGGAGCGCTGAACGCGCCCCTGCCGGTAGGTTCAGGACGCCGCGTCATCTGGCTGGGCGGCGGGCAGAATCGGAGCCCGCGGCATATTCGGCCCGGCTGGCGGTGGCGCCTCGGCCAGCCCCAGTTCCTCTTTCAGTTCCAGAAAACGCTGATCACCTTTTGCGAGCTCCTCTGGAGACAACTTGCTCCCCAGGAAGCCGACGAATTGCTGAGCCCTCACCAGTTTCTTGGTGGACGATGCCTTGGCCCAGGCATAGGCCTCGACCATGTTCGTGTCAGCGCCTTCCCCGGTTGCATGGGCATAGGCCAAGGCAAACTGGGCGAACATATTGCCCGCCTCGGCGGATTTCCGATACCACTTGACGCCTTCGGCCAAGTCCTTTTCCACGCCCTCGCCCTTGGTGTAACGCACACCCAGGTTGTATTGGGCAACTGGACTCCCCTGGAGCGCGCCTTTACGGAACCAGCGAACGGCCTCCTTGAAGTTCTGCTTGACGCCCTCCCCCTTGTTATACATCTGCCCCAAGTTGTTCTGGGCCGCATCATGCCCCTGCTCGGCGGCCTGCTTGTACCACATGAAGGCTTCTTCATTACTCTTTTGCACGCCACGGCCATGCTCATACATCATGGCCAGCAGGAACTGGGCGTCGCGATCACCCTTACCCGCAACGTCCAGCAACAGGCGCGAAGCCTTGTCAAACTCCTCGTTCTTGATCGCCTCAGCGGCGGCCTGCATCGTTGCGGCCAGCGCGGGGCCGAACATTACCGGGTTAAACAATGCCAGGGACAATACCCCTGTCATCATGAAATTTCTGATATTGAACATTCCGTACCTCTAGGCTAAGTCGTTCTGGCCGGCCTCATCGCAATAAACACCCTGGCAACGACCTCCGCGCAAGAATGCCAAAGGCGGGGCCAGAAGTCTGCAAACCAGTACAGGTTTCCCACGAATAGACGCATCAACCACACCAAACATGAACGCTTAGCTTAAAACCGGAACGACGTCGCCGACCGCGACTAGCGCCTGCTCACAGCAACAGATGACGGATATCGCTCAACAGAGTCCCCAGTAATGCGGTAAAGCGGGCGGCGTCCGCACCATTTACTGCGCGATGATCGTATGATAGGGACAACGGCAGCATCAGCCGCGGGACAAACTGGCCATCCTGATACAGCGGGCGCATTTGCGCCTTGGACACCCCCAGAATTGCCACCTCCGGCGTATTCACGATGGGGGTGAACGCGGTGCCGCCAATGCCGCCCAGGCTCGAAATGGAAAAGCAGCCGCCCTGCATATCGGCCGGCTGCAGTTTGCGATCCCGCGCCCGCATGGCCAGGTCCGCCGACTCCCGCGCCAGGTCCCAAAGGCCCTTTTTATCCACGTCGCGGATAACCGGCACCAGCAAGCCCACTGGCGTGTCGACCGCCAGCCCGATATGCACGTAATCCTTCTGGATCAGCTCCCAGGAGTGGGTGTCCAGAGACACATTGAATTGGGGATAGGTACGCAATGCATAAGCACAGGCCTTGAGCAGAAACGGCACCAGAGTCAGCTTGGTATCGCGCTGGGCTGCGGCACTTTTCTGCTCGCGCCGAAATTCTTCCAGAGCGGTGATATCGGCCTCATCGAACTGGGTTACGTGGGGCACGTTCAGCCAACTGCGCTGCATGCCCTCCGCTGTTGCCCGATGAATCTTGCTCATCGGCTTGCGCTCGACCTTGCCGAATTGACTGAAGTCGGGCAGCTTCACCTGAGGCAATCCCAGGCCGCCACCGGCCCCGCTACCCAATTGCTGCAGGCTCTGTTTAACGAACGTTTGAACGTCTTCCTTGATGATCCGATGTTTGGGTCCGCTCCCGCCCACCTGCCCCAGGTCCACGCCAAACTCCCGTGCCAGGCGGCGCACCGCCGGGCCCGCATGTACTTTGCGGGCAGCCTGCTCAACCTGGGCTTCATCCAGGGTTGGCGCTGGTTCATGCGCAGCGCCGGTGAGCTGCGCCGAGGGCGGTCCGGATGGCGCTGCTGGGGGGTTCTTGGCGTCTGCCGGGGCGGGAGATGGCTTTCCATCTGCTGATGGCTCTCGACCCTCCCCCTCCAGCAACATCTTCG
>CAYXVO010000007.1:18121-20599 GCA_964467875.1 uncultured Pseudomonadales bacterium
GATGGCTTTCCATCTGCTGATGGCTCTCGACCCTCCCCCTCCAGCAACATCTTCGCAATGGGCGTGCCTTCCTCCACCTGGTCGTTTACCTTGACCAGGATCTCCTGGACCACGCCGGCGGCGGGCGAGGGTATTTCCATGGAGGCCTTGTCCGACTCCAGCACAATCAGAGTGCCCTCCGCGGCCACCTGATCGCCGGGCTTCACGGAAATCTCGATCACCGTGACGCCATGCGCCTCGCCGATATCCGGCACCCTGATCGTTTCTTCGCGGCCGGCTGCGCCGGTGTCTGTCTCGGCGGCGGGGCTCTGCCGACTCGCCTCCTCAACCGCTGCGGGCTTTTCCTGCATTGCCGGCTTGGTGTCGGCCTCCGCGTTCGCGGGTTCGGGTTCGGCTTCGGCGGTCTCCAGCATGGCCACCAGGTCGCCCTGCTTGACGCGCCGGCCCACCTCAACCTTCAACTCCTGAATGGTGCCGCTGGCGGGCGACGGCAGCTCCACGGTTGCCTTGTCTGACTCCACCACCAGCAGAGACTGCTCGGCATCCACCTTGTCACCTGGCTGCACCAGGATCTCGATGACCTCAACCTCATCTGCCCCGCCTAAATCGGGGACACGGACTTCCTGCATGCTCACGGCCGTCTCCTCCTTAGCTACAGGCCGGGTTCGGCTTGTCAGCATCGATTTGGTATTTGACCAAAGCCTCGGCTACCACCGAGCGCTGGATCTTGCCCTCCTCAACCAAGGCATCGAGCGCGGCCACGGCGATGTAGTAACGATCGACCTCAAAGAACTGGCGCAGCTTCTGGCGAGTATCGCTGCGGCCGAATCCGTCGGTGCCAAGCACCCGATAGGTGCCGGGTACAAAAGGCCGGATCTGCTCGGCATACAGTTTCAGGTAATCGGTGGCGGCGACCACTGGCCCCGGCATGCCGCCGAGGCAGCTGGCGACATAGCTCTCGCGGGGCTTCTCGTTGGGATGCAGCATGTTCCAGCGGTGGATATGCTGCCCGTCGCGCGCCAGTTCGTTGAAGCTGGTGACGCTCCAGATATCCGCCGCCACGCCGAAATCCTGCTCCAGCAGTTTAGCCGCCGCCAGCACCTCGTTCAGGATGGTGCCCCCTCCGAGCAGTTGTACCCGTGGCCCATTGCCGTTGTTGGATTCCAGCAGGTACATGCCGCGAATAATGTTGTCCTCCACCCCCTTGGGCATGGGCGGCTGCTCATAATTTTCGTTCATCAGGGTGATGTAGTAGTAAACGCTCTCGTTGTCCTGATACATCCGCTTCATCCCGTGCTGGATGATGACCACCAGCTCATAGCCATAAGCAGGATCATAGGACACGCAATTGGGGATGGTGGAGGACAGGATCAGGCTGTGGCCATCCTGGTGCTGCAGCCCTTCGCCATTGAGGGTCGTGCGCCCCGCAGTCCCTCCCATCATGAAGCCGCGGGCGCGGATATCGCCAGCCGCCCAAGCCAGGTCCCCAACCCGCTGAAAGCCAAACATGGAATAGAACGTATAGAACGGGATCAATGGATAATCGTTGGTGCTGTAGGACGTGGCGCAGGCAATCCAGGCGGCCATCGAGCCGGCCTCGGTAATGCCTTCCTCCAGGATTTGTCCCTTCTTGTCCTCACGGTAGTACATCACCTGTTCGCGGTCGTGGGGCACATACTTCTGCCCACCTGACGAGTAAATGCCCAGCTGGCGTAACATTCCCTCCATGCCGAAGGTGCGAGCCTCGTCCGGCACGATGGGAACGATGCGCTTGCCGATCTGCTTGTCCTTGACCAGGATCGACAGCATTCGCACGAACGCCATGGTGGTGGAAATCTCGCGGCCGCCGGAGCCTGCCAGAATACTCTCGAAGGCCGCGAGCTCCGGAATCTGTAGCGGCTGGGAGTCCTTGCGGCGCCTGGGCAGGAAGCCGCCCAGGGCCTCCCGCCGTTTTTTCATGTACAGCACTTCCGGACTGTCCGGCAGCGGTCGGTAATAGGGAATGTCCTCCAGCTCTTCGTTCGTCAGCGGCACACCGAAGCGGTCGCGAAACTTCTTCAGCGCCTCCACGTCCATCTTTTTCAGGGAGTGGGTCGTGTTCTGGGCTTCGCCCGCCGCGCCAAAACCATAACCCTTGATGGTGTGGGCCAGGATGACCGTGGGCCGGCCCTTGTGATTGGTCGCCGCATGATAGGCGGCGTAGACCTTGTAGGGGTCGTGCCCACCACGGTTGAGATGCATGATGTCGTCATCCGACAGATTCTCAACCAGCTTGAGCGCCTCCGGGTGTTTACCGAAGAAGGTTTTGCGGGTGTAGGCCCCGCCATTACTCTTGAAGTTCTGCATCTCGCCATCGACGGTTTCATCCATGATGGCCTGCATGATGCCCTGGGTATCCTTCTCGAACAGCGGGTCCCAGAGCCGGCCCCACACCACCTTGAGCACGTTCCAGCCGGCGCCCCGGAACACGGCCTCCAG
>CAYXVO010000008.1:0-19481 GCA_964467875.1 uncultured Pseudomonadales bacterium
GAAGGCATCGAGTCGGAAGAGCAGATGGCTGCGTTACAAGAGATCGGGTGTGATTTTGGCCAGGGATTCCTGTTTTCCAAACCGGTGCCGCCCGAGAGGTGTGAGCAGTTGCTGCGTTAGCCCGCCTGATGCTTGGGCCCGCCTGACGGCAAAGCACTTGAACTGACTGCTGCCTGGCGAGCGCCAGGCAGCAGTCAGTTCAGTTAGGCTGCCGAGCGACCGGGTAATGCCTGTACGTTCCCTGCCTTGGGTGACTTGGACTTCTTGAACAATCCACGCACGGCCTTGCCCACAAAGCCAAATGCGGACGCGTAGTCGATGATTCCCACACAGGGTAATTCCGTGCCCGTAGTCCAGGTGGGATTGCGGGTTTCGAAGAATTGGATCTTTTCCTGGGTCCGCCGCATCTCTTCGGTGATGGCCGCCACGTCGCCCCGCAGGCACTGGGCATTTACGCCAAAATCGAGAATTTCCCGATTCTGGTCATAGTGGCCCGGGAACAGTTGTTCGCAATACGTCTGTACCACGCCCTGCAATTGGGTGTCGCGACCTTCGGGGTTCGGGTAGTAATGCTTGAAGTTGTTGGCCATCAACAAAAAGGTTTTATAGCCCTTGGAGATGAGGAACCAGAACACCGGGCGATGGGGTGACATCAGCTTCTGGGCGAGAACATAGCGGAAGAAGCACAGCTGCAGTGCGCGACTGCCCCAGTATTCCTTCTCGATGATGGTATCGCCGCTGAAGATACCCTTGCCTTTCAGGCCCGGCTCATTCACGTCCATGCTGACCAGAGTAGAGAAACCCACCAGACGCTTTTCCCTTTTGGTCCGGACCAGAATCACGCCACTTTTACGGCTGAGATCCTTGATAAAGGTTTCCAAATCGGTGTTCTGGTAATAGCGTTGGAACACGGCGTACATTTGCCGTATTTCCATTACGCCGATCTTGTTCAGAGGATAGTAACGAGCGTAAAGGGATTTATTGTTGTTGGTCTGCTGCATGTTCTACTCCTCGAAGCATACTACGTCACTGTTCGAGTGATACCTTCGGCGCGGTGGATCTTGGTTTGCGACAAAATGTATCTTCTGTGGATTTAGAGTAACCAAAGATTACAACTCGCAAGATTCATTTTCGGACGAATATAAGGTCACTATCGGACACAGCCTGGAAGTTGGTGCGCAGGTCTCGGGCTTTATGACGACTACGTCATGAATTTTCCCCGTTTTGGGGATGCGGGGTCAGAAAGAGGAAGAAATTAGCATCGAAAACGTAGGACGACCGACCCAGGCCGATCCTCCTAACAGTTGTACAGGTGTCTGCATACATGGCTATATACGCGGCTTAAGTCCGTCATGAACCCCGGCGTCTCGCCTGGGACGCATCTCACGGAATGGTCCGCAGAAGCCGCCGTGCATCCTCCAGGTGCTGATTGACGGTCGTACGCAGGCTTGCAAGCACCACCTGCAAGCGCTCGTCCTCGGCATTGGGAATCAGTGTGCTATCCAGCATGTTCAACGCTGTTTCATGCAGTGATACCTGGCCCTCCATGTAGGTCCGGTCCAGCCTTTCCCCTTCTTTCTCCGCATTCAGCGCATCCGCAAGGCGTTGGGCATTGGCTTCCAGTTCGTTGCTACTCCGGTGGCGCTCCGGCTTAATATCCGACATGGCCAGTTCCTGCTCCAGGTACGCCAGAGCCTTCTCGTGCTGGGTCACCATCTGTCGGGCAAAATGTTTCACTTGCGAGCTCATCGCCTTTTCCGACGCAGCCAGGCTCGTCACGATCTCACCCTGATTCAAGGTTCCCGCCACGTGGGCGATCTCGGCGTCGGTGAGTTCAACCTCGCTGACCGGTGGTTGGGTCAGGTCTCGCTCAAAGCTCTCGCTGGATTGGCAACCCGCCAGCAGAAGAACGACCGGAATCATGATCCAGCCCCATGACGAACGCATCAGCACATTCGATATTGCCATTTCCAGTCTCCAGGTTGCTCCAATGAACGGATCATGGGCACCTGCCCAGTTAGGCAGCAACCCATACCGGTTTCCAACTCCTGACTTTACGTTATGGCTGGACTCCGGCGGATTCAAGAAAAGCGCTGGCCTTGGAGGCGTAGGAAGCACCGGCACACGCCGTCCTGCGCCTGAATAATCCTCGTCTATACTCTCCTAGTATTGCTACGCGAGCTGAGTTAAGGAGACATTATGAGTGCCGTGAACAAGAAGCATCGGTTGATCACCCGCAGCGACTTTGACGGATTGGTCTGCGCGGTCCTGCTGAAGCATCTGGACCTGATCGACGACATCACCTTTGTTCACCCGAAAGATATGCAGGATGGCAAGGTTGAAGTGAGTGGACGCGACATTTCGACCAACCTGCCGTATGTGGAAGGTATCCATCTGGCCTTCGATCACCACCTATCGGAGACCATTCGAAACGACAAGCGCGACAATCATGTTATCGACCCACTGGCGCCCTCCGCGGCCCGCGTTGTCTATGACTATTACGGTGGCGCCAAGGTGTTTCCCAAGGCCTGGGACGAGATGATGGACGCCGTGGACAAGGGTGATTCGGCCCAGTTCAATCAACAGGAAGTACTGGAGCCAACCGGCTGGCCACTGCTTAACTTCCTGATGGACGCCCGCACCGGTCTCGGTCGCTTTCGCGAGTTCCGCATCTCCAACTATGCACTGATGATGCAGCTGATCGATTACTGCCGCACCAAGAGCATCGAAGAGATTCTGGCGCTGCCCGACGTCAAGGAACGGGTCGACCTGTACTTTACCCAGGCCACACAGTTCAAGGCCCAGATTCAGCGTTGCGCGACCGTTCACAAGAATCTGGTGGTTCTGGATCTGCGCCATGAAGAAACCATCCATGCCGGCAACCGCTTCATCATTTATGCCCTGTATCCAGACTGCAATATCTCGATCCACGTGATGTGGGGCCTGAAGCAGCAGAACACGGTTTTTGCCACGGGCAAGTCCATTTTTGACCGGTCATCGAAAACCAACGTGGGTGAATTGATGCTGGCTTATGGCGGCGGCGGACACCATGCGGCGGGCACGTGCCAGGTGGAAAACGAACGGGCCGAAGCGATTCTGGCGGAGCTGGTCCAGCAAATCAACAAAGACGGCTAAACGCTTTCGGACCGCTGATCACCTCAACCGGTGTAGGTCCGATTCGCCTGCGATTTGCGATCAAGGGCGCGTGCTATGCGCGTTCTTGATCGGTCCTCCGATTCAGGATCCGATGACGGGGGGAAACCACTCTCGAACGGCACACGTCTGCCACCTCGCCCGGCCAAAGCCCCGCTCATCCGGATTAAGCCTCGTTCACCCGGATAAAGCCGTGCTCGCAGCCAACTTGACCGCATAGACACGATTATCTTCCAGGGCACGATGGCGCAACCCAAGGTCAGAATTGCTTAACGAATGGTAGCCACTGCGCGGCAAGCTTTCAGCGTCTGGAAAGCCTTTCAGCGTCTGGAAAGCCTTTCAGGACGAACTGGATCGCCGGAGCTGGGCATAGGCATAACGCCAGAGGCGCCCGTTGACGACAATGCCACGCGATCCCGCGTCAAAAAGCGGCGCTCGCGACTCACTGGCCAAATTGGAGTACACAAGCTCATACTCACCTTCTGTACGCAACACCTCCCGCAATTGTGTCGGTGTATATGGCAAAGACGGATTATCGCAAGTACGCTTCATGGCAGACACTCCGGACCTGGCCGACCCACTACTTTAAAACATGCTGGAATGACTATCATGATTGAGCCCAAGGCATGGAGATGGCAAGGCTGGATTCGCAGAGACAGGTCAAGGAGCGAGATTATGGCGGGATTTCCACGGAAATTCCATGTTGTCAGGTCAGCCCCCCAGGTTCTGTCGGGTTTGCTGATTTACCTCGGGGTCGCATCCTTGGCGCTCGCGGATGTGGAAGTCGCTCCTTTCGCAGGATTTCGCCTGGGTGGCGACATTGATCTCCGCGACCGGGACACCGAACGCGAGAGTGGACTGGAACTGGACGAGGGCGAAAGCTTCGGACTGGTGATCAACCTCGATCTGGCCGAGCCTGGCAAACAGGCCGAACTCTATATCGCCCGCCACGCCACCAGCGCCTCGTCCACCATTCCCTTTGCCGCCGACACCTCGACGCTGGATCTGGTGATTTATCAGGTGCAACTCGGTGGGCTGTATTTTCCCGGCGGCCAAACAACCGGCGGCTTTGTCTCCGGCGTCGCAGGTATAACGCGGCTAGAACCCAAGAACGATGATTTCGACAGCCATCATCGCGCGTCACTTTCTCTCGGTGGCGGGTATAAGCTAAAGATTTCGGACCAGCTCCTGCTGCGGTTCGATCTGCGCGGAATTTATACGGTATTGGACAGTGGCGGCGCCGTTTTCTGTTCCGGCGGGTGCAATCTTCGTTTTGAAAGCGAGGGGTATTTTCAGGCCGAGGCCTCGGCGGCACTGGCATTCCGATTCTAACGATTAACCAGTTCTAATGACTAACCAGTTCTAATGACTAACCAGCTCTTAACGCTTAACCGGTTCTAACCGCCTAAGCTGTGGCCGTAAGGCTGCGTGTCACGCCCTACGGCCACTTTACTACCGATTTCGGATTACAGTTACGGCGTCAAAGACAGTTGGATTCCCCAGGCGCTCCCGCCAGGCGTTTCTCGATGAATGCATTCACCGCGTCATTCGCTTGATAAACCATGTTGATGTGACGAATCACCCCGGTTTCACCGGCACTGTCATAGGTCTTCCAAGTATGCTCGACACCCTGGGCGCAATATACATCACGCAAGTCTTTCGCCTGGGTGAATTCGACCAGACCATCGGCCACTTCATGAAACTGGAATACCGGCACCATGATCGGCTCCTTGCCCAGCTCATTCTCTGCGATACGCTGAAAACGCTGAGAGATCAAAGGATTGACCGTGCTGAGTTCATTGATACTCTTGCCGGCAAACTGCTGCAGCAGTTCCAGAATACACATTCCTTCGTTCATGGCCGTCACGGCAGCCTGCCCCTCGTCGTTCAGGTAACCTTCCATGGACAACTCGGGATAGGCGTTGTCCTGGCCAACCAGGGCATAGAACATCACGCCGAAGCCTTCCTTACCGTCGAGCGGAAGCGCGACCCGGGCCAGATTTGCGGGCACACCCCCACCGGCCACTCCCACGAGGTTCATTTCCGGGGCGTATCCCGGTTGCATCTGGCCGGCCCACATTGCCGCTCCACCACCTTGGGAGTAGCCACGGAACACAACGGGCGCGTCTGCGGAGAGTCCCGTCCCCGGCAGATTCCGCGCGGCCCTGACAATGTCGATCAACGCCGCTCCCATGGTTTTACCGATGATGTAAGTCGTTTTCGGCGCTGGCTGATAACCCTCGTAATCCGTAACCGCGACCGCATAGCCTCGTTCCAACATGTCGTTGATCGCCGGCTGCTCGTAATAGGCTCCCTTGTTAATCATCTGCGAGGGCGCACAGCGGAGCGCGGGGCCGGCCGTTCCCGGCCCCATGCCAACGATGGGCATAGTCGCCGGGTTCCCGTTCTTAGGAACGAGAACAGTGCCTGTCACCACGTTGGGCTCCCCCAGAACGTTGGTGGACTGGTACATGACATGCCAGGCATTCGCCAGGCCCCGTGCGGTGGGTGGTCCTGCCTTCGCGACACGAGAGCGCACCACATCCCCAGGCGCGCCGGTCAGCGGTGACTCCGGTGGCACGTAGAACAAATCCGCCTTTGCCGCTGGCGCGAACGTGGAGAAGGATACGGCGGTCAGCAGTGCCGCTATGATGGACAGGCTCTTTCCGAATTGTTTTTGACATTGATTCAACATAAAAGGATTCCTTCAATCGGTACAGGAGTTGATCAGTTCGCGGTAGCCCGTCATTCCGCAGGCGTGAACGACAGATTGATCGTGTTTCCCGAACCTTTCATGACTCGGTTGACCGTGCTCTGCAGACTTCCACAACCTTCGAATACTGGTAGTCCATAGCTTCCCGTCAATGTGCCACCCTCGGAGGCCGAGAATGAGCCACCGCCCGACGATGTCAGTGTCAGCTCCACCGGTGCCACGGTTCTACAGCTAGGTCCGCCGCCTTTGGAGACCGTCAATCCAAGAATCTTATATTCGACCTTGGGCAGTGAGATGTAGGCCCGGGTTTGCAGCGTAGCCGCACCCTCATTAATCGTGCCCGTTAAGGGCGCAACCGCCTCAAATACAATATCCGCATCCATTCCCAGGAGGCTGAACAGCTGAATAATCTTGAACTGACCTCGGGTTTGGTCCAGCTCCAGATTCGCCGCTACCGCACCGCCCGCCGAGACGATCAGGGCATCGGTTCGACCGACCAGGGCAACGCTGGTCTTGCCGGCTGCAAAGAACGTATTGCCCGCGACACTCATGGCGCGGCCGGAGGTTGCGCTCTCTCCCACCCGGATGGTTCTCAGCACCGGATTCTGGCCTGGGTTCAGGGTGCATTCGGCCTCGAACTCGCCAAGCCCCGTGAACTTGCCGTTCATATCTTCGGGTGCCAGGGCCATCGTCAGATCGCCGACCTCAACTCTGATGTCGCCGGCATTCTGTTCGCCAAAGACCAACGGCGGTGTGGCGCCGCTGGCGCTCACTTCGAACGACTCGGGCGACGTGGGCATGGCGTGGAGAGGAATATCCATGGGAACCGTAAGATTCAGGGCCAGGTTCGGTCCGGTCAGACTCGCCCGTGCTTTCACCTGCCCTTTCAGCGCCCTTGAGCCGACAAAAGCCAGTCCATTCCAACTGGATTCACCGACCGTTGCCACCGCGTCAATCTTGAATGCATTCGTCAGTACGCCAACCGGAACCGATGAAGGGATATCGGCCTGAATGCTGACGGAAATTGCCTGCTCTTCGATGATCGGAAAGACGCAGGTGTATTGCAGATCCAATGTATCCGGCTCCGCCGAGGCACTGGTTGCCATGGACATGAGACCGATGACAGCCGCAGTCACAGAAATTCGTTGGAATGTACCTGGGAGTTTCATTGTTCCCTTCCTACCTAAAGAGATGGCTCCTGAGCGGCGCCGTTAAGCCGTTGCTACCTGATGAGGCGCAACGGATAGTTTGTCTGGTTGGTATTTTTCTGATTGATCGCTTGTCTGATTGATCGCTTTCTGACTTATCGCTTTCTGACTGATAGCTTGTCTGGTTATCGACAAGCGCCCCGAGCTTCCGCTCGAGGAATGTCTCTGATCAAAAACGCCCTCCGCGAGGGAGGGCGCGTACCACCAAGTGGTTTAACGACTTATCAAGGAGTCAGTACCAGACCAATGGTATTACCCGTACCGACCATGAACTGCGTGATAACGCTGTTCAGGGCGCCACAGTTCTCCAGTTGCGGCAAGGTATAGGTACCCATCAGATTACCTCCGGTGGCCGGGCTGAACTGCTCACCTTCAGGCGTTTGCAGGTTGATCGTGACCGGTTCGACGGTGCGGCAGTTTTCGCCCCCGCCAATCCGCACATCAAAACCGAACATCTTGACGGTTACCTTCGGCACCTTGATGTACATCGTTGACTCGGAGTTCAGCACGCCATTGATGAACGTACCGGTGGTTTCGCCGATCTGTTCGAACTCAACCGTCGCCTTGGAGTTGAGCAGGTTCTTAATCACCGCAATCGGCGCAAGCGTTGGCTCCAGGTTAAGATCCGCCGTGAACATGCCGGTCGCCAGTTCGAGACGAGCGTCGATTCCGCCCGTGATCGGCAGTTCGGTCTTGGAGCGCTTGATAAAGCTAAAGCCCTCGATATCCATCGCGATGTCAAGCATGCCGGCGGATCCGTCATTACCGGTGCCAGTCAAGGCGACCGTCAGTGAAGGATTAGCAGCATCGTCGGATTCAATCGTCAGTTGTGCGTTCCGCGCACCTGCCTGGCCAGTTGAAAAGGTTACATTGATCGTACAGCTAGCATTGGGAGCGATCGTGGAACAGTTGTGGGATTGGGTGAAATCACCGCTGTTGGCGCCAGCAATACCGATTGCGGCAATGTTAAGGCCGGCCATCCCGGTATTGGTTACGGTGATTGCACGATCCGCCGTGGCACCCAGAGCAACGGTTCCGAAATTGATGGATTGTGAATCAACGCTGATCTGTGGAAGCTGTTCTTCGGCGCTGACGCCGGACAGTTGCACGCTAACGCTCGATTCATCGGCGTCGTCTGACTCAATCACCAGTGTTGCACCTTGCGCACCGTTACCCGACGCAAAATAAGTGACCGTGACTTGGCAGTTGGCCCCGGCCGCAACCGTGGCACAGTTGTTGGATTGGGTGAAGGCACCGTTTCCACCTGAAATGGTCACGTTATTCACACCCAGGGGCAGGCCGCCAATGTTCGCCACGGTAACTGTCTGCGTGGCGCTGAGGCCGGCCTGAACCATTCCGAAGTCAACCGCTGTCGGATTCACATTGATATCGGCTTCATCATCACCGTCAACAGGGGTGATCTGGAAGCTGTGCAGAACCGTGTTCTGTCCTGCGGTCAGGGTACAGGGAGAGGTAAATTGCCCGATAGGTGCCGGTGCCTGGCTACCATCGGCCAACAGCGCCACCATTTCCAATACCAGGTTGCCGACGGTGATAACCGCTTCACCCACGTTTGCCTCGGTGAAGGTCAGTGAAGGCGTGGAACCCTCCGCCAGCACGGTAAAGTCACCAGGCGTACCGGGAATCGGGGTCTGCTCGATGGTCAGAGGTACCGTAAGAGGCAAGTTAATGCCGGGTAGCGCAATGTTGGAGCTGGCATTCGCGGTACCGCCAATGGTTTGGGAGCCAACCAGTTTAAGTCCGGTACGTGAATTTTCATTCACCGTTGTCAGCGCGGAAAGCTCGAAAGCTCCAGTTGGCTGACCAACCGCAATCGAGGCCGGCATATCTGAACTGATGTCCGCAGAGATCGGCTGAGAGCCAATCAGCGGAAATGGACAACCATATTGCAGTGTCAACGAAACAGGATCAGCCTGGGCAATGCCGCTCATGGCAGATAGAGCCACGGCTGCAATAGCCACCCGCAACGGATTCCTATTAAAGCTAGTTGATTTCATTAATAAACCCTCTTTTATTTTAATATGACCATCATTAACAAGCCGCTTACCGCATCGATTAAAAACCTAGCCCCGAAACAACGGCATTTTTTTCTATCACCAATATAATTGGCGCACAGAAAACCTGAGGACTAACTCAGCCCATACACACAAATTCGTCATTACAACCGAACAAAAAAAGGGGGCTGATGGAAGCCAAATTCAACTACCAATCCGCTTATAAAAATGACAAACCAGAACAACCCCAAAAGAATGCCGAATTACAACCGACATTTTGTTGCCAGAGGACGACAACACTATTAACAATTCCGTCTATAAATCATCTCATTATCATGGCTCAAGGCACCTGAATCGCGCACCCTCTGTGCCTCTCTGGCATATAAGAACCTAATCCGATTAGATTCTTAGATGTATTCAATCCATGGCCACTCAGTTATGACCGGGCACCTTCCATGACTCTCCAAACAGGAGCCCATGCATATATATTCACACTAACCAGCGCGACACCTCTGAAAGAAAGTGAATATATTTCACTGAGCACAGCCCCTATCAAGCGATGTTTTCCAGCAATCACCTCTAATCAATTTCCGGATACATCCAGAACAGATTTATCAATCTATAGACCGGCGAACCAAGCCGCCCGTTCTATGCGGTCATTCTTCGGATAATAACGGCCAACCCTCCGGCAATACGGATAAACGAGAACCGACGCACACAACTACTGCAAACCAAGAGAGGAAGAAAGAGTTAAAAAGAAGAGAAATATATTAAGAGGAGACAAAATGTCGACAAGTGGAGACATATATAAACATATGTACATAAAAAAATAAGCGAATCGAGAATAGAAAATATGAAGGGCCACTCACCTATAGATAAATCAAACTGGCACGGAAAGGCCTCCGAAAAGGCTCATGGCCTGACGCAAGAGAAGCATTGAAGGGATGATGTCGCGTGCATAGTAACTATTTCACAACCGTCACGAGCGGGCTCTGGACAAGGCGGACTGAGCACCGAAGCGCAGTGTATACCGCACGCGCAAGCGCATCGCTGTCCAGAAGTCGCACAGTAGGTAGTGAGATAGGGAGGGAGTT
Organism: uncultured Pseudomonadales bacterium; assembly: GCA_964467875.1. Taxonomy (GTDB): domain Bacteria; phylum Pseudomonadota; class Gammaproteobacteria; order Pseudomonadales; family Oleiphilaceae; genus JAEZAA01. Next base: position 10,184 of record CAYXVO010000008.1, read on the forward strand.
ACTGAGCTCATCGGTGCCCATGTACACCGATGAACCCAGCACGCACTGCGCTAATTGCCAGCTCTGAGATCGTCACTCAGGCAAAAATGACTCAGGCGGTAATCGGTAAGACAAAAGCAACTAAGCCGCTTTCGTCTGAAGAGCGTCTTTCAACGCCACCAGACGCTCTGCCTGCCCCAAGGAAAGCAGGTGGGCATAGACGCCTGGCAGGAAGCCCCGGGCACGGAGCTGCATAAACTGCGCGTCCGACAACTTGTTCAGCTTCTCTTCGCTGATCATGTGACACCCGGTGATATTCCGTGCCTGACTGTTCTGGGACACCCGCATTTGCAGAGGCGCGAGAAGATCGTAATCCACCAGAAAGCGGCAAAATGCCTCAGTCTGTACCTCCATCTGCTGGAGTTCGCTCAGGTAGCGCTTGGCGTTGTCCAGAATGGGCGCCGGCTCGCCACTGGCCGTGAAAATGGGATCTCCTTCGCTGTCATTGACCAAGGCGCTGCCTTCGTCAATACAGATCGTCAGCTGATCCGGCTGGTTGCTGCGCGCCAGTGCAAATGGATAGCGGCGAATAACCGCTGGAATGTAGGTGGCCTGCCAGCGGCCACTCGGCTCGACAAACAGGTTTTCGCCAAGATCCAGCCCAAGCATCACAAACGGAAAGAAGCCGCGGTCCTTGTCTTCCAGAAAGACGATGGGGTAAATCGGCGCGGCGCGGGTGAACTCGTGGATCATGAGCGACGCAACGTGTGCCTGGGACGCGAACTGATACCCTTCCAGGGCTTTGATTTTTTTGTTGCCATGCTGAATCGTATTTACTGGCACGAGTTTCTGAAACATTCAATTCATCTCCTGACTGATGGTTCAAGCTTCGAGGTAGTAGTTTTTACTTTGTAGTTTGTAAGTGGCAGGCGTTGAGCATTCCAGGCGGCCGGCACATGCGTGATAGAACATTTGATCTAACGGATATGCCTTGTATAACAGAACACACTGCCCCAAACGCGGGCCGAGTACTCAATCTGGTGACATTCCGGGAGAAAGGGGCTGTCTGCGCGGGCAAGGGATTGGGTCTGTAGCGCCGGATTTCGTACCGGCCGCTATTCGAGCGTCGGCAGAACGCCGGAAATGCCGACCACTCCTTATTAATTACTCTGGGAGCGCTATAGAATCGCCGCTCATTTATGTTGGCTAATTTAACCACTGCAATGTTCCTGGAGGGACCGATGAAACATCGTCATTATTTTACCGCTGCATTACTCGCGGCGTGCCTGGCGGGCCAACCTGCCCTGGCAGCCGAGGAGCGTACCGACGCACAGGCGCCTCAGTGGTATGAAATCGATGACAGCAACGGGGTCAAGATCTGGAAGCTGGATATACCGGAAGCTGTCATGCCCGGATTTCGCGGCGAAGCCCGCATTGCTGCGCCTGCCGAGAAGATCCTGGCGGCCATCAAGGACGTGGATAGTCACACGGAATGGATGCATCGCTGCGCCGACGCGAGATTGCTGCGAGTGGTCGACGAGCAAGAAACCGTTCTATACAACCGTACCGACTCGCCCTGGCCCGTGTGGGATCGCGACGTGGTCGTGAGCTCACGGGTTCAGCGCGCAGCCGATGGCAGCCAGATCAGCGTGCTGTTTCGCAACATGGACGCCGAGGAAATGCCGGTCCAGGCAGACGCCGTGCGGATGCCTCGCCTGGAAGGTTCCTACACCATGACCCCGATCAGTCCCGAGGAAACCCTGGTGACCTATACGGTGGAAGTGGACGTTGGCGGCTCGATCCCGGGCTGGGTTGCGGAAATGGTGGCCCGCGACCTGCCCTACAAAACACTGGTGAGCCTGCGGAATCGGTCCGAGTCCCGCTAGTCAGGTCATACCAGCCAAGCCCTTCGCGCACGGAGGGCTTGGCTACACGTCTTTTCCGCGGCCCAACCGATTCTGCACAACCGTTCCTTGTTAGTTGATCTAACGCAAACGTTAGGCTGCTTTATTTCGTGATAATTCCCCCATATCCTATCGGCCTTTCCAGGGGGTAATCATGACCATCAGAAATCTGCTACTAACGTTGGCAGTGGCGGCACCCGCCAGTGTTCAGGCCATCCATGGCGCGCCCAATCCGTTACATGACTCCGAGGAGATGACGTTTCAGCTGGATGCCATCGAGATTACCGCCGCTCCCACCGCCGAGCCGCTTACCGTCATCACCGATCCAAAGCAACCCCGCCAACCCATTCCCGCTCATGACGGTGCCGATTACCTCAAGACCATGCCCGGCTTTTCCGTGATCCGTAAAGGCGGGACCGATGGCGATCCGGTGTTTCGCGGCATGGCGGCGTCGCGGGTAAATATCCTGATCGACGGCGAGGCCATTCTGGGCGGCTGCGGCAGCCGCATGGATCCGCCCACCGCTTACATCTATCCGGAAACCTTCGACCGCATCACCCTGATCAAGGGGCCGCAAACCGTGGTGCATGGCCCTGGCAACTCTGCAGCCACCGTCCTGTTCGAGCGCGATCCAGCCTACTTTACCGAACCCACCGTTCAGTTCACGGGCAGCACAACGGTCGCCAGTTTTGGTCGCCGCGATTTCGTCGCCGAGGTTCTGACCGGCGATACCCTGGGTTATATCCGAGCCAGCGGCACCCATGCCAGCGCCGACGACTACCGGGATGGCGACGATAATCGGGTTCACTCGGAATATGAGCGCTGGAGCGGCAATCTGGCCCTGGGCTGGACGCCGGATGCCCATACCCTGGTGGAACTGACGGCAGCGCGCAGCGATGGCGAAGCCGCCTACGCCGACAGGGGCATGGACGGATCAAAGTTTGATCGGGAAAACCTGGGCCTGAAAGTCGTGCGGCATCAGGTAACGGATTGGCTGGAGCATATTGAAGGCCAGGTGTTTTACAACTACGTCGACCACGTGATGGACAACTACTCGCTACGTCCATTCACGCCCATGGGCATGATGGCCGCACCCATGGCCAGCAACCCCGACCGTAAGACCGTTGGAGGCAAGATCAGGGCCGACATCAACCTGAGCGATGACCTCCTCTGGACCCTGGGCACTGATTTCCAGGACAACCGCCACCGGATCCGCTCCAGCATGGATGAGCGCATGCGGTCCTACCGGGACATGTCGCGCGAAGAGGACGCCCGCTTTCGCTTTGTCGGGCTGTTCAACGAACTGGCCCTGTCCATGACGGATCAACAACGGGTGATTGGTGGTCTACGCGTGGATCGCTGGCAGGTCGAGGACAAGCGGGACACGGTACAAACGGGCATGATGGCTCGCAGCCCGAATCCGACCGCTGGCGAAGAACGCGAAGATACCTTGTACAGTGGCTTTCTGCGCTATGAGCAGGATCTGGAAGCCTCGCCAACCACGCTGTACGTTGGCCTCGGCCATGTGGCGCGCTTCCCCGACTATTGGGAGTTGTTCAGCAAGGAAACCGCCGGTTCGCTCAGTGCGTTTGATATCGACCCGGAACACACCACACAGCTCGATACCGGCCTGCTCTACCATGGCGCCGACTGGTCCACGTCGGTTTCCCTGTTCTACAACGAAATTCAGGACTTTATCCTGATCGAATCCAACCATACCAAGGGCATGCGTAACACGACCATTGCCCGCAACATCGAGGCGCGGACCTGGGGCGCCGAGGGTAGTCTTGAGTATCGTGTGACCAGCGCGCTGAAGTTCGACGGCAGCCTCGCCTACGTGCATGGTACCAATCGGACGGATGGACGAGCCCTGGCCCAGATTCCACCGCTGGAAGCCCGTCTGGGCGCGCAATACAAGCGCGATAACTGGTCCGTGGGCACGCTCCTGCGACTCGTGGCGGAGCAGGATCGGGTCAGTCTGAACCAGGGCAACGTGGTTGGCCAGGATATCGGCTCTACCGCCGGCTTCGCGATCTTCTCTCTCAATGCCGCCTGGAAGCCAATGGACCAACTCCGCCTCAGCGCCGGTGTCGATAATCTGTTCGACCGTGCCTACGCCGAACATATCAGCCGCTCCGGTGCGATGGTTGCAGGCTTTACCCAGACGGAACGGGTCAACGAACCAGGGCGTACCCTCTGGCTGCGCGCGGACCTGAAGATTTAATTCTCGACCAGGAAAATGGCGGGCCCGTCTAACCACGGCGTCCGCTAGGGAAAGGGTCTACCCAACACGCGACAAGATTTCCGGCAACGACACCGGACGACTGAAATAGTAGCCCTGGAAGCGCTCGCACCCCATTGCGACCAGAGCCTCGAGCTGCGCCTTGCTCTCCACCCCTTCCGCCAGTAACTCCATGTCATGATTGCGGGCAATGGCCACGATGCTTTCGACCATTTTGCGGGCCTGCGGGTCTTCCAGAAGGCCATCCACGAAGCTCTTGTCCACCTTCAATTCGTCCAGCGGCAACTTGCGTAACAGGCTGAGCGACGAGTAACCGGTCCCAAAGTCGTCCATGGACAAGCGAATACCCGCGGCGCGAAGCCGGTTCAATACCGGCATGACCCGGTTATAGCCAGACATGAACAGAGTCTCTGTAATTTCCAGAGTCAGACACTCGGGCGACATGCCATAGTGCTTTAACCGGTTGATGACCATGGTCGCGAACCCCGGCTGCATAAACTGAATCACGGAGACGTTAATCGACAACTCCAGGGAGCCCAGGGTTTCCAGGCACATCTCGCTGAACTCGCGCATGCTGCGGTCCAGCACGTAATCACCGAGCGCCTTCATCAAGCCGCTGGTCTCCGCCACGCTGATGAACTCACTCGGCGGTACGTCGCCCAGCTTGTCATCCCGCCAGCGGGCCAGCGCCTCCATCCCGACTATGGTGCCATCCCCGCGACACTGAGGCTGGTACACCATGTAAACATCCTGGTTCTGGATTGCCGCCCGCAGGCGTTGCTCGATCTCAATGCGACGCAGATATTCCGCCTCAAATTCAGTGAGATACAAACACACATCGTTGCGGTTTCGCTTCGCTTCATACAAGGCCAGATGCGCGCTGCGGATAATGCGGTTAAAGGTATCCCCGTCCTTGGGAAACATTGCCGCGCCGACGCTTGCCCCCAACTGCAGCTTGAGCGGACCCGTGGCCATCTTCCGGGTCATTTCCTTCAGCAGGAAGCGGCAGAACGCCTCCAACTCAGTCGCTTCGTGAATATCGCAAATCACCGCAAACTCGTCACCGCCAAGGCGGGTAACAACATACTTGCTCGTGGCAATCGCCTGTAGGCAACGCGCCACTTCGACCAGGACCTGATCCCCGTGTTCCTGGCCAAAATGATCGTTAATCCCACGAAAGTTATCGATATCCAGCAAAATGATGCTGAACTGTTTACCGTCACCGATTCGCTGCTGGACCTGGTCGATCAGGCCCACCCGGTTGACCAAATTGGTCAGTGCATCATGCCGAGCCTGATGGAACAGCTCCTCCCGACGCATCTGTTCAGCCGAATTAATCCGCCGGAAGAGGTAAAACAACACCATCATGGTGCCTAGGAACAGGCCGACCCAGAGCACTAGTTTCTTCAGGAAATCCTGCCAGACGCCGCCAAGTTCCGCCTCGGAAATGACCCAGAGTTCATAGCGGGGGTCGAAGAATGTTGCTCCTGCGTAATCGAATCCGTTTCCGGTCTGGATATACGAGAGCGCCTCAGTGCTGTTGCGGATGTCCTCAGCACTGAGCCCTGTATATTCCCGAATGGCGCCACGCACAACGTCGCGCTGGGCCTCGCTCCGACGGATGCGGGTATAAATTTCTGGAGGCACACCCTCGCGGGCCATATACTGCACGTAACCGTCTCGGTCCCGTAACAGCACCAGGACATCCTCATCCTGTGCATTGAGGCGGTTGCGAAAGATCCCGTCAGGACCTTCCAGCTTGACTCCGGCCGACAGCACCGCAACGACCTCGCCGGTTTCCGAGCGCAGCGCTTTGCGGATGGGAATCACCCATCGATCAATCCGTGTCAGGTAGTAGGATCGGCCCAGCACCATTTTGTCGGACGTCAGAGCGTGCAGAAATCCGGGACGGGTATGTTCCTGGGTCAGCAGGTTGGGCAGGTCTTCTACATCAAAGCGCTCGGACGCAGTGATCGCCTGGCCATCTGGGCCTACCACCGCTATCCCCGCCACGATGGGGTTGGATTCCAGCACGCTGTCCAACAGGGGCAGTGTACGCACGGGGTCGGACACATCGTCACGCTTCAACAACTCGCGCCCCACGACGTCCAGAACAATTTCCTGGGTTCGCAGGAGACCCGTGACATACTCCGCCAACATATTTACGCGAAATTCATGATGGACCCTTTGCGCTGCCAGTGTACTTTGCCAGCTTGAAAAAAGGGCAGCCGCCAGCATCAAGGCAGCGCTTGCACTGACCAGCCAGAATAACGACCAGATGGTTCGTTTGAAAAATACCAAGGTATCCCTCCGCAAAAGCCGCACTTGGTATCCTTACCTCCCGGTTACGTGCGCACGTGCCGGAACGGCGTCACAGATGGACCCAATCGACAACATCATAAAGGATAGAGAAAAAATCCGCCCTGATCTCTGCGCTCATCGACGCATTTATTCCTCGTGAGACACCAGATAACCTGCTGGCCTCTGGCCACGATCGTTTATACCTTTTTGATCGCCGCCGCACCTGCCACGGTGGCAATCTTTTTGCCACTGCCACCGCTGGTTCGCCGCGATCCATAACGTCCGGTTTGCCGAGGTTACGGAAACTGCCCTAAGCTAGCCTAATCGGGCAAGTCAAAAAGTGGCATTCCAGAAAGCGGCAAGCCAAGCGGAGAAGACGATGGACGAGCGCCACCAGTACGATGATCAGTTCGATGACCTGCCGGATGTGCGCGATGGCCTGAATCGCAAGGAACGCCTCGTACTCTACTGCCTCAACGAATTGCAGGCCCGGCGCCAGGGCCGCAATGTTCCCACCGCGATGCTATACGGACGCGTCGTCGAGCACGTGGATATGAGCGTCGATGAATTGCAGTCGATCCTGCAGCGGTTTGTCGGAGTGCATGGCGGCGGCTAGGAAGACGGCTGATTGCCTGGCGGGTTTGAACGAGCCCGCCACCGATGCCCCAGACCGGGCAAATAGCCTAATGCCACGGTTCCAAATAGATCCTGAATCCGTGGCGCCACGTATCGGTCGACCAGGCTGACCGCTTACCGGAAATGCTTACTTAAATCACGAAATTCGCGCGGCGTTCTGCCGGTCCAGACACGAAAGGCCCGCGTAAAATTAGCGGGATTGGTATACCCCAGCAATTCCGCCACGTGCTGAATCGTCAACTCCGAACGCTCCAGCAGCGCCAGCGCGTCCCGTCGCCGAGCTTCAACCAGCAGATCCTTATAGCTGCTCCCTTGCAGTTGCAGCTTGCGCCGAAATGTCCGGGGCGACATACAAAGCTTTTGTGCCAGCTCCTCGGGCTCCGGATATCCCTGTGTTTCCAATGTCATCAAAGCCCTGGTCCTGCTCAGAATATCGTCGTGATGAACACTCAGCAGCGCATACTCCCGCTCGCATTGGGCGACCGCCAAACTGAGTGCTTCGGGATTGGACATGACCAGCCGTTGATCCAGACGATCCACCCCCGCGACGCGAATCTGGGTAATTGGCATGTTGAAACGCACGACCGGACACATCTCCCGAAAGCGTTCAAAGCCTTTTGGTTCCTCATATTCGAACCAGATTTCGGTGGGGATGCTCGGGTCACCCATGAGAAACAGCATGCCCTGATAAAAGCTGGTGATGACAAAGCTTTGAACGACAGGTTTCAGCACGTCTGGCAGAGGCGCCTCGAAATGCAGCTCGAACCGGTTCCACTCCCCCTGCCGCGAATAGATCAACCCAATACCTTTGCCGCGAAGCAACCAGAAGCGCTGGACCAGATCGATCGCCTCCGCCAGGGTGCCGCAACACATCAGCGCATAGCCAAGGCTGCCATGGGCGGTGATAGGCACCCGTCGGCCCAATTCAAATCCGAGCGTCGCGTCGCCCGTGGCCTCCATCACGGCGGCAATCAATCGCAGATTTTCCTGCAGGGAGATCCGGCTGTTCTGCTCGTCGAACAACGTTGGATTCAGGCCCGCCTTATGCAAAATCCGCAGAGGATCGACGCCACGCTCCTGCGCGAAATCCAAATAAACTTTGGGATAGGTTACGGACAGCTGTATCTGATTGAGGTCGTTCTGCACGCCCCGTGCCTCCACACCAATGGCCACGAATGATAAGTTCTTTGTCCGCGCAGCGTCTCACGCCCACTTGGAAAGCACAAGTACGCTAGTAGCCTGGATGGTTGGTAGATCAACTGATCAGGAAACATGATCTTCAGGAGCATGCTCATGACTGCAATCGCCGCGCAAATCCCTCCAGCCAAGTCGGCCGCCAAGCCGATGCATGTGCCGGAGGTACGCCGTATCAACTTCAACTTTCCGGATGATATCCCAGAGTTCTGGTACGACAACGACCCGCTGCGTACGGTGCTGTTCTGTTCAATGTCGGCCACCTTCCCCGATGGCGAGCGCTTCTTTATCGACTCCGTGCGCCACTTCCAGGATCGGGTCACCGATCCCGACCTCCGAGCGGCCATCCGAGGCTTTATCGGCCAGGAAGCCCATCACGCCAAAGAGCATACGCAACTCAACGAGTTTATCGAACGCCGAGGATATCCGGTTTCCAGGATCCAGCGGGGCATCGCCAAGGCCATGGACTTCCTCCGCAAGCACCTGTCGCCGGAACGCCAACTGGCCCACACCGTCGCCATTGAACATTTCACGGCCATGTTTGCCGAACAATTACTGATGGAAAACGACGAAATGGCCAAGATGGATCCCCGCATCGCACCGATCTGGGCCTGGCATGCCATCGAGGAGTCCGAACACAAGGCAGTGGCCTTTGATGTCTATCAAGCCGTGGTTGGCAACGATTGGATCCGCCGCTCCCAGATGGCTATTGCCAGCGCCATGTTCGTCACCTTCAGCACGATTGATTTCCTGCGCCTCATGCGCCACTCCGGCCATATGATGGACATCCGCATGTGGCTCCGGGGGTTGAACTACTTCTGGGGTAAGCCGGGCGTCTTCCGCAAATTGATTCCAACCTACCTGGCATACTACAAACGCGACTTTCATCCCTGGCAGCACGACAGCAGTGAAATGCTGGCACGCACCAAGGAGAAGTATCTGACGGGTTTGGCCTAAGACGCCGATGAGGGCCGGAGCCGTAACATTAATTCCGATTCACGTTGTCCTGCGCTGAACCACAAATGCTACTCAAACCAATGGG
>CAYXVO010000009.1:0-19230 GCA_964467875.1 uncultured Pseudomonadales bacterium
GATACCCGCGGCGATGTGCGGAACCATCAGGCCGTTGTGGAACAGTACATAGGACAGCAGCAGGTAGTCGATATGACTGCGGTGGCAGGGCACATAGACGATGGCGTTTTCCTTGGCTACTTCCTGCACGGCTTCGATGTTGTGAATCCGTACCCCGTCATAGATCCGGTTCCAGACCCGTGTCAGCAGAATGTCCAGGAAACGGACGCCGGCCACGGATACGTTGGAGGCGATTTCGTCGGCGTATTTCAAGGCACGGTCTCGCGCCTTGGCGGGCGGAATGTTGTCGTGCTTGGCGGTTTCCCGGATCGCATCCTTGACGACAGGGCTCTTGATCAGCGATTGCACCAGTGTTCGGCGGTGAGACAGGTCGGGACCGATGACAGCCTGCCGCACGCGGCGGAAGTGAACACGGAGAATGCGCGCCAGCTTACGGGTTGCCAGCTCTTCCGTGGGGACGGTCGCGGTGACCTGGCGAAGGGAAATGGGCTTGTTGAACTGCACAAATGTATTGCGGCCGTGAATCAGGATGATCAGCAGTTTCTGCAGGCGCCCGGCGACAGCCCAGGGGTCGGACAGCAGCAGCTTGAACAGGGAGCGCTCCTTGTCCGCAGCCCGGCCCCACAACAGGGTCACGGGGACGATCTGGACATCCAGATTCTCATCGGTGTTGACCGCATGCACCAGTTGTTTGAGGCGAGCGGTCAGAATCGGACTTTGGCGGCGACGGAACATCTGACCCCGGCGGCCATAGAGGAAAAAGAACGAACGACGCAGGTGTTCGCCGCCAATCGTCAGCGGTTGCTGGGCGGATGGCAGGCCCAGGCGTTGGCATTCCTGCTCCAGCACCAGGCGGCTGGACAGGGCGCTGTGCTGCAGCACATAAACGACAGGTTGCGCCGGGTCCAGACCGAGTTCGCGCGCGTTTCCGTTGACGACATCGGTACGTACCCAGAGGAAGAGCAGTTTGCGGAGAAAGGTGAAGAACAGCGAACTTAATCCGAACAGTCTGGTCATGGTCTCGAAGCTACATAAAGTCAGGCGGTAGGAAGCGCTAGTGTAGCGGCAATGGGCCCGGGCGGCAAAATACGTGGAAATGCCGAGTATGCCCCGGCGTTCGACGCCGGCGTGCTGTCTTGCAATCGCCGGAAACGATTCCTATAGTGACCGCCAGGCCATTTTCCGCTATATCTTTAGGCGCCATCGCGCGCAACGTATTTCCGAGTTCCCGTGTCGCGACCCTGGTTGTGAATTTCAGTTCGGCCATCTGGTTCGAAGCCATCTGGTTTGAGGCAAGGCGTGCGGCCGCATCCGCGCAGGAGTTGAGAGGTGAGATCCGCAACACTCGATCCCCACGCGCGGTTTATCCTGCTGCATGAAGCGCAGGTTTTTTGCCCCGAACCAGCGCACTGGCACTTATTGGACGCCCGTCAGGTGGCGCGGACCGGGCTGCAGGTGGAACAGGTATTGCCACTGACTCCCGCCGACAAATCCGTGCAGGTTGTTCGCCTGCGTGGAGAGCGCCGTGAGCCGGAACTCTGGCTTGGATTGCGCCAGATTTTGCTACAGGTCAGCGAGGCGGACTTTCGTCTTGTCGGTACGGCGTTTCAGGTGGCGGAATGGGCACGTAACCATCGTTTCTGTGGGCGCTGCGGTGGCCTCACCGAAATGTCGCAGCGGGAGCGCGCGCTGCATTGCCCGGCCTGTAACCTGAGTCATTATCCACGCATTTCCCCCTGCGTGATCGCGTTGGTGACGCGGGGCGACGAAGTGCTGCTGGCGCGCTCGCGTCGCTACAAAATGCCGTTGTACAGTTGCCTGGCGGGTTTCATCGAAGCTGGTGAAAATGCGGAAGAGGCGGTGCATCGGGAGGTATTGGAAGAAGCCGGTGTGCGGCTCGGGTCGCTGCGCTACCTGGCGTCCCAGCCCTGGCCCTTTCCGCACCAACTGATGCTGGCCTATCTGGCGGAATACCAGTCGGGTGATATCCGCCTCGATGAAGAAGAGCTGCTCGATGCCCGCTGGTGGCCGCTGGATGCGCTACCGCCGATCCCGCCGCCGCAGACCATCGCCGGGCAGCTCATTGCCCGATATATCGAGGAGCGCAAGTCGTCATCGTGAGAATCCGTCATCGTGAAATGTCGCCAGCGTGAATAAATTGTCTCCAATCCCCGCATTGTCCGTCCCGATACTGATTGTGGATTCAGGCGTGGGCGGGCTGAGCGTGTATCAGCATATTCGCGAGCGATTGGCGGGCTGGCCCACCGTCTATCTGGCGGACAGCGCGGGTTTTCCCTATGGCCCCAAGTCCGAGCTGGAAATTCTGGAACGGGTGGTGTCGCTGGTGCAATTGGCCTATGAGCGGTACCGGCCCGCGCTGGTCGTGGTTGCCTGTAATACCGCCAGCACCCTGGTGTTACCCGCCTTGCGGGAGCGCCTGCCAGTTCCGGTCGTCGGCGTGGTGCCGGCGATCAAAACCGCGGCGGCCATTTCCAGAACCCGCACTATTGGTCTGCTGGCAACACCGGGCACCATTGCCCGCGAATACACTGCCCAGTTGATCGGAAGCTTTGCGCCGGACTGCCGGATTATTCGTGTCGGCAGCCGCGAACTGGTGGATCTGGCGGAAGCCCAGGTTCGTGGCCAGGCACCGGACCTGGAAGCACTGCGCGCCATTCTGGCGCCATTCTTTGGCACGGCCTCTTCCATTGAGACCGCGCAGGTGGATGCCATCGTGCTGGGATGCACACACTTTCCACTGTTGACGGAGGCTTTGCGGCAAGCGGCACCGGTGCCAGTGCAGTGGGTGGATTCCGGAGCGGCGATTGCGCGGCGGGTCGAGCACCTGCTGGGTGGTCGTGGTAAATCTGGGGAGTTGTTTGTACCCGTCCATCTCGCCCTCTGTACCCAGTGGTACGATGACGCCATGATCCAGGGGGTACAAGCTTTTGGCTTTGACCGGGTGGAGCTCTTCAGCCCGAATGAATCGCGCAGCGCCTGAATGAAGCGCGCCGCCTGGTGTGAGCGGAGGCGCGGTGAGATGGGAAACGCGCGCAAGCCTAGAGCGGCTTTTGAGCCCGAATCGACCAATAGCAGGACATGTTGAAGCGTTTGAAGTATTGCAGGTCCTGCGCCTTGAGGCCCAGTTTTGCCATGTGGGTGGGATAATCGTACATATGGTGGAACGGATTCTTGGTGAGCAGGCAGAACAGGCTGAGCGCGGCATACCAGTAGACCCGCTTGAGCAGGCGCGAGGCCAGGTTACCCGTAGAGTCCGTGAAATCGCCGACCACCAACTGGCCGCCACCCTTGGTGAGACCGATCAGATGGCGCATGACGTCCACCATCATGGACTCTGTGAACACGTTCAGGAAAAAATTCGCCACCACCATATCGTAGGGCTCGACATCCTGGACTTTGAGGATGTCGCTGTGGATCTCGCGAATCGGAAAGCGAAAGCTGCGGTTCTCCCGCTCCAGCAATTCCCGAAACTTGCCCAGCATGGTTGCCGATAAATCCACCACGGTGACCTGGGCGCCCAGTTCCGCCGCGTGGATCGCATCGCGGCCATGGCCCACGCCAGCAAACAAAACCCGGTCGCCAGGCTTGATCAGCTCAGGGGTCAGCATGGCAATTTTGCAGCTGTAGATCGCCTGACCACTATAGAGGGTGCCGAGCAGGTCATAGACCGGGCCAATAATCCGGTATTTGTCTTTTACGGGGGTTGCATCTTGCATCGTTATTATCTCGTCTGCCCCAAGGGCCGTTTGATCTGAGGACTGCACGGCAGTTCCATTTGCACAGTAGTGCATACTAAATAAATGCATAGGGGTGAAACTGTGCGGCAGGCCGCAATGTTGCGCCCTGATAGTGCGGGAAATGCTCTGAACCGGCGGGGTGGTGCGGATTTCTGGGGAGAAAGGACAAACGGCGGCCTGAAAGCCGCCGCTTTTTATCACGCTTATTGAGCGTACATGATGGGCGTCAGGTTTTTCTGGCGCATGCCGTAGAGCAGGCCGATGCTGTTGTCCTGGCGCATGCGCAGGATCATCAGGCGTCCACCGTCGTCGCTGTTGGTGGCATCGGGTTCGGCGATAAAGCCTTCTAGAACAATCCCGAAACCAGGGCAGTCCGTGGCGGAGAAGTCCAGTCGAATGACATTCGTGTAGGTTGAATCGGGAAACGTCGGTGTCGTGGTGCAGGTGTGAATTCCATTGTCACCGACAGGTTTTTCCTGGAATGTGGAAACCTCGTTGCTGGCAACGTTCTGGGTCACGCGTAACTGGTTCATAGCCAGTGTGGCCGTGCCGTCCTCATTGAACGTCAGATCCGACTCATCGACGTGGAACAGGAAGTTCTCGGTGTCGGTTATGCCAAAGCCATTGCCTTCCAGCCGGTAATGTTCGCCAGCTAGGCTGGTCATTGTTGCCGTCGTCAATTGCACCCCCTGGACAATCCCCTGGCCGTCCGTTGTGCTGTTCAGGTTGAACGTCAGCAGTTTGCCACCAGGGTCGGACATGCCGCGCCAGGGGACGTTGCTGTCAATTTTCAGTTCTAACCGGCCGGTGTAATAGTTTTCACCTAGGGGGTACTGGTTGTTGTAAACAAGGTTTGGAATCGACTCTAACTGACGTTCACGGGGCGTCGCAGCTGGTGTTTCTGGTACTGGGGCGAACGGCGCCCCCGCTGTGGTACGTCCAATGGTCTGGGTGTTGAACAGCGAGGCCCCTGGTTGAGACTCCGAAAGCGAACTTGTGCTGCTACTACCTTGCCAGAGGTAGAGACCGCTAGAGGCCTTCAGGAGCGAGTCCGTATCGTTAAATTTTTGAGTTAAGGCGATCACGCCATACTGCTTGCTCAGAACAACCTCTGGATTAAAGGAGGTTGAGGTTTCCCCAGGCTGATCCGATTGCAGACTATAGGCAATGAACTGGAATGTATGGGTCTGTTCCAGGATGTTCTCCCGAACAAATGGGCCGGTTCCCCCCAAATCAAGTACGTAGCCATTGAATGCTCGTGAATCCAGCAGAGAGCTTTGAGCTTTGGCATCGTACAGGGAGGCGAAGTAGGGGTTACTATGCCAGCCAATGGGGGCGTTTTGTTCTGGTGACGTGAGGTTAACGCCCGTGACAGACTGGGATTGCAGAGTACTAAACTCATGAAAGCCCTGAGTGTTGAGGAAGGTGAATATATTGCCAATACCCAGCACGCTGTATTTCGTGGTGCTGGTAATTGGCTGGGGCTGAAAGCCATCTGCCTGCAGGGTGAGGCTGCCACGTTGCTGCGGTGTGTCGCCCGTAAAGAAGCCCGAGATATACGCCAGGCCCACTGTAGCCAGGCTGGCGTACGGGTAATAGGGAATGCGAGCCTCTCCGGTCACTGTTTCCGATGAAACCCAATGGCTGAAAACGGCGGTCTGCGAACTTCCTGGCGTGGCAGTGATGCCGCCCAGCGTAACGTCACTCGGATTGCCCTGATTGAGCTCGAGGCTGAATGCGACGGTGTTATACCTGTCCAGGGCAACATTTGGATCAATGAGGTCGGTGCCAATGCCAACGATTTTCTTCTGCTTAAGACTGTTGACCGACTGGCGTACCAATCGATGAAAGGCCACATTTTCGTCCAGGCTGTCCTGGGTTTGGTCGAGATCCATCGAGGGGTCGAAATCAATCTCAAAATCCGCCACGGCTTCTAGCAACGCGGCCAGGTTCAGCGCGTGAACCTCAGGTTGCCGTTCGCAAAGTAAGGTATCTTGCGGGCACGGCTTCATTTGTTCAAATTCATTTTCGTCCACCTGGTCGAAAAACGCCTGCATCGCGTATTCCGTGGTGGGATTGATAGGGTGGGGCTTGTCGTCTGTATTCCGGGGGGTGCCGGGTAGCATGCGGCGCATGACTTCATCTGTTTCCAGCTCGACGGCAATGACGAGGTCGGCGCGCAAGCTATAGGGGCGGTTGAAGGTGATGACATAGCTACCGTTGTCCTGGATCTTGTAGCTGTAGTCGCTGGCCTGAAAATAATTGCCGGCAGGCAGGCCCTCATGATCGACACTGTATACCCGAATATTCTTGACAGCCAGGGCACCGAGTTCCGGATCCGCCATGGCGGCGGTTCCCTGAATCAACACCTCGACCACGGGCTTGTTCGGGTTGGGGGGATTCTTGATAGTGCCGCCGTCACCTTTCGTGGAATCATTGGCGTCACCGCAGCCCTGGAGAGCCAGAAGACCCGTCAGGGCCAACAGAATGAAAGGGGAGTGACCTGTGTTCATAGAGCGTGATCCCGCGTGCGATGAGTGCTTTGCCTGGGGGTAACGTTTGCCAGGAGCTAGCCGTTTGCCAAGAGCTGGCCATTTACCAAGAGTTAGTTGTTTACCAAGAGACAACCATTTACCAAGAGGTAACTATTTACCAAGAGGTAACTATTTACCAAGAGGTAACTATAGGTGGAATGAAAGGGGGCGCAAAGGCCTAGAGGTGGGTTCTGTGAAGCCGTTCAGTCCGCTGGTCGACAAAAATATTGGCGAGGCAGCGGACTGATCCCGAGTCCAGAATGTTTGCGGCTGGGCGCTAGAAGTAGAGCCGGAATCCCACCATGGCGCCTTCACCCAGGCTGATCCCGGAGCTATGTTCACGGCCGACTTTGATCTGGCGATAACCGGCGTAGATGTCGGCGGTCTGGATCACGCGGTACGTGAACTTGGCGTCCCAGTGCAGATAATGATCGGCGTCGCCAAAGGATGTGATGCTGGGCGCGAAGTGGGCGCTGAGGTTGAAGCCAAGCCCTGGCACGGCAGGAATCTTCAGGTGTGTATAGCCGCCAATGGCCACGGCGGTGCCGTCAGCGCGGCCGTCGTCGAAGGCGTTGAACTGCAGGCCGATCCCGACCGTGGTGGGAAGGTTGCCAATCGCCGTGCGGCCACGGGCGTGAAATTCGGCGTAGCCTACATCGGTGCCGCCTTCTTCGTAGATGTAGCCAAGGCCCAGATCCATGCTCCGCGCAGCGGGAACATAGGTCAGACTGGCTTGAACGCTCTCGTCGCTGATGTTGAAGTCGAATTCCGAGGCGTGGCTGCCGGCCGCGGACAGCGCGAGCACGAGGCCAAGGGCAGAGTATGCTTTCATGAGTCAGGTCCTGCTCATTATCGGGTGGAAGATTTGGTCGGGTGATCGCTACGCGAGATTCTGTCCCGAGCCATAAAATGCCGCCTCATCATAGTCGCCCGTTTGCGTGGGCTCAAGATAATCGCCTGTTCACGAGGACCGATGACAGTCGCCTCGGGCTACAGGCTCACGCCTCAGGGCTAGAGCTGCCAGTTCATGGCCAGTAGTAAGCTGATGTCGGGGGTGACCGTGGTGGCCAAGTCCTCGCTCAGGGCGAGATCTACCTGCAGCGCCTCGGTTGCCAGCCAGCTCACACCCGCAGTGAGTTGAAAGCCGGCCTCGCCCAGAGCACGGGTACGGCTGTGATAGACGCTGCTGTGATGGTCGAGCTGGGCCTTGAGTTGCCAGGCGGGATGGAACATCCAGCCACCGCCGAGGCGGGTGCTCCAGACCCAGTTGCGCTGTTTGCGCGCCAGGGGCAGATCGCTCTCACCCAGGTAGTTCAAACCGGCGCCGCCAAACCAGCGAACATCGCCCGCGGCCAGACTGGTCGTGTCGCTGAATGCCGCGGACAGAGATAGATCGGTTGCGCCGCTGCCGCGTAATTCGTCGCTGTCACCGGTGGGCAGCTTGATGGTGGCGGTCAGAATCAGATCGGCCCCCTGGCGCTCCCAAAAATAGCTGGTGGCAAGCCGCAGGTCGCCGAGACCGCCGCCTTCGGTGGTGTGGCGCAGCACCAGTTCGTTGTCCTGGTAGTGATATTCAAGCATATCTTGCGGGCGAAGCTCACGGTCCCCGTTGGGTAGCGAGAACCAGTCGTGCCAGTCGCTGATCAGGCCGTCGAGTACGCCGTCCGTGTGACGAATGTACGGCAGGCGCAGATCGACACGCCAGGCCTGTGTCAGTTGATAGCCCAGGCCCAGGCTGGTCCGCCACAGCTCGCCATCGATCAGCGTGAACTCGTCGCCGCCCCGTTGAATGCTGAAGCTGTTGGCAATTTCCTGTTGTAGCCGAATCTCCCAGTCGCCCTTGGGCAGCAGGCGAGGAACTGCCGGTGCATTCACGCCATGGATCTGGGTTATCGGATTGAGAAAGCCCGCATCAAAGGGGATCAATTGGCGGGGGGGTGTTTCGCCGGCGGCATGCGTTGCGCAGGTCATAAGGCAACACAAAGCCAGGAGGCGGCGTTGGCTGTGCCTCGTGCGGGACGATAGGGGGCGGCGGATCATCGGAAGTCCTTGTTTTGCCGAGGCTGAGGGCATAGAAGCAAGCCGGGCGCTGAAGAGGCTGCTTCGGCAGAATGGTAAAGACGGCCCCGGTATCTGGCAAGGTGCCCGCGGCTATTCAGGCTTTTTAAGGTGGAGGAACGGGCCAGTGGGCCCGGTCACGCCATCAGGAGGCGGACCGGCCTGGCTGGATAGCCTGGACCCGCGCATAGGGCAGATAACTGGCAATAAAGTTGTCCAGTTTGCCGAGTGGCAGCGGTGGGCTGAATAAATAGCCCTGAGCCTCGTCGCACTGGTGTTTCTTGAGGAACTCCAGTTGGGCCTGCTCTTCCACGCCTTCGGCGAGCACCCGGATGCCGAGCTCATGGGCCATGGCGATCACCGCCGAGGTAATGGCTGCGTCATTGGTGTCATGGGGAAGTTCGCTGATGAACTTGCGATCAATCTTGAGCAGATTGATCGGCAGGCTCTTGAGATAGCTGAGCGAGGAGTAGCCCGTGCCGAAGTCGTCAATGGCGACCGAAATGCCGAGGCGCTGAAATTCACCCAGGATGGTTGCGGTTTCGCTAATATTTTCAACCAAGGTACTCTCGGTCAGTTCCAGCTCCAGATAACTAGGGTCGAGCAGTTCATCCTGCAATTCGCGGCGCAGGCTGCCGAACAGGATGTCGGAACGGCCAAACTGATAGGCCGACAGGTTGACCGCGATCTTCAGATGATTTTGCAGGCTCTGGAATACACGGGCCTGGCGGCAAGCCATGCGCAGGACCAGATCACCCAACTCGACAATGAGGCCGGTTTCTTCCGCCAGGGGAATGAACTCGTCGGGCGGAATCATGCCCTGCTCGGGGTCGATCCAGCGTACCAGGGCTTCAAAGCCAATAAGACGGCCATCGCAGAGGTCAATCTGCGGCTGGTAGTAGAGTTCGAACTCTTCTTTTTCGATGGCCAGGCGTAAACGATTCTCCAGCGCGATTTTGCGCACGAAGCGTTCGTTCATCGCCTCGGTGTAGAACTGGAAGTTGTTGCGTCCCAGGCTCTTGGCGGCGTACATGGCCATGTCGGCGTTGCGCATGAGTTTGTCTACGTCGGCGCCGTCTTCCGGAAAGGTCGTGATGCCGATGCTGGTGGTTACATCCACCAGATAATCACGCAGGATGATGGGTTCGGAGACCGCGGCGAGAATCTTGCGGGCGATCTTTGCCGCTTGCTCGCTGTCATTGAGGTTGGTCACCATGATCACGAATTCATCGCCGCCCAAGCGGGCCACCGTATCGCTGCCACGAACCGCACCGCGCAGGCGCCGCGCGACTTCCTCCAACAGTTCATCGCCCGCTGCGTGCCCCAGGGTGTCGTTCACCTGCTTAAAGCCATCGAGGTCCAGATAGAGCAGGGCCAGCTTCTGCTCATAGCGCTTGGCGGCCTGGCAGGTCTGGGTCAGACGATCGATGAACAGACGGCGGTTGGGTAGGTTGGTCAGGGGGTCGTAGTAGGCCAGTTTCTGCACCATTTTCTGGGCATGGTACAGGGAGGTGTAGTCTTCGCCGGTGATGACAAAATGGGTAATGACACCCTCGCCATTGCGAAGTGGCGAAACCGTCTGGCGCGACCATAGGGACTCGCCGGACTTACGGCTACTTTCCACTTCGCCGGTCCAGGAGCCGCCTTGCAAAAGGGTGTCGCGAATTCGACGGAGTTCGTCGCTGGTGGAAGAGCCTTTCAGAAAAAACAGGTCGTGGTTGACGATCTCTTCCGGCTGATAGCCGGTGACTTCATAGAATTTCGGGTTGCCGTATTCAATCACGCCATCCAGATTCGAGATGAGCACGGCGCTGCCGCTTTGCTCCACGGCCTGGGACAGTTGTCGAAGACGGGTTTCGGTGGCGAGGCGGCGTTCATTGTTGCGAATATTGGCCAGCGCCACGCTGATGTCGCCGCCTATTTCCCGCAGCAGGCCAACGTGCGGCGCATCGAAGGTATCCTTGCGGGAGGAATACAGCGCCATGACGCCAAACAGACTGGTGCCATCCCAGATCGGGATCACCGCCATGGCACGATAGCCCCGCTTCAGGGCGGCTTCCCGCCATTTGCCGTAGCGTGGGTCCTGTTCGATGTCGTTGATATAGACGAGATCGCGTTGCTGGACCGCCTCGATGATCGGTCCCGACGCCGAGGCGGCGAGCTTCAGGGAGGCTCCGGCTTCTTCCAGGTAACCATTTTCGTAGCCAGTGCAGCAGAGTGGCTTGACGACGTCGTCCTGAATTCGTCCGATCCAGGCCATGCGAATGGTGTAGGCCCTCAGTGCCGCCTGACAAAGCTGTTCGAACAGGGTCTGGTCCTGTTCGGTGGTGAGCAGGGCCTTGTTGGCCTGCGCCATGAATTGATAGAGGGAATAGGACTTGGTCAGCTTGTCATCGAGCTCCGCCCGCTCGCTGATGTCGCGGATGCGCACCAGCAGCCAGGACTGTTGCTCGAGCCGTTGCGGAGCAATACGGGTTTCCACGAAGCGCGGCGTGGTTTGCTGCACTGTGGTTTGCTGTACTGTGGTTTGTTGTGCTGTGGTTTGTTGTACTAAAGAGTACTGCATCAGTGCATGTTGCACGTTGTCCTGATTGTCGTCGTGAATGGCCTGCAGCAGCTTGTCGGACAGGCCGGGGTAAGTGGCGTGCACGAGATCTCGCCAGCCTTGCTGGGAAAGCTGAAGCTGACTGGTGCCGAGCGCGGTGCGGGCGGCCGTGTTGAGGTAGACGGATTCGAGCGAATGCGCGTCTAATACCAGGAACTGTTCTTCCATGGCATCCAGCAACAGCCACCAGGGCGCCGGGCTGGATTGGGGCATGGACATCGATTGGGTCATGCGTGACAAACCTAATACATCTATTAATAGGTTGTTTCGGTGTTTTTAAATAACTGTTTCTGTGTTTCTAAATAACTGCGTCGGCTTTATCTAATGAACTGCCTTATTGCCCGATGCCCTGGCGTATCTGGCCGAGAGCGAGGCTTTGGACGTCGAGCCGGAGACTTCTATGGAGTCTAGACCAGTTCCCGCAATCTGTAAGTGTCGGCGTCAGCTTCAGATTGCAGGTGTGTGTATTACACTCGGCGCTGGTAACCAAATGGGCGAAAATAGCGGCAATTGAGCGGTTCCCTGAGGATGAAATTTTGATACTATCTCGGCTCTTGTTTTCAGCGGCCGTGGTGTGCGTCTTGAGGATGACCCGCGATGGCCGTGCCCGGCGTCGAGCGGGCGGTGCCGCGTAGCTGAACAATGACTAGCCGTTGAATGGATCTCTGCATTGTCTGACCAATCTCCCCGTCGTTATCCTCGGACCCTGCGTCTGCTGCTCAGCGTGGTCGGCGTTACGCTGTGCCTGGCCCTGCTCGCTTCCGGAATTCAGCTGGCCTTGGAATACCGGGCACAGACACGGGCAATCGATAGCACCCTGGATCAGATTGCGGACAGCTTCTCTGAACGACTGGCCGATAATCTGTGGAATATGGATCGGGATGCGGTGCGGGATCAGTTGGCGGGCATCCTGCGCATGGAAGATGTGTCCTACGCGAGTCTGCGCTTCGATCATCGGGATCAATATTCGGTGGGGGCGGAGCCGACCAGAACCCGCGATGTAGTTCATGTCTATCTCATCCGCCACAATGCCGATGAACAGCGGGCGCTGGGGCAGTTGACCCTGGCGGTGCATCGGGAGCGCATTTATACGCGGATCCTGGATCAGGCGCCCGGCATTATCCTGAACCAGTTGCTGCTGGCGCTCACCCTGATGGCCTCGATTCTGGCATTGGTACGCTGCTTTTTCAGCCGACCTTTGCGACGCCTGCTGGGCGAGGCGGAAGCCCTGGGTGAGCGGGCACGTAATGCCGGCATTGAGATAGCGGAGCCGGGTTCCGATGACGAGTTGGTCCGCTTCGCCCACATCCTGCGGGAGTTTCAGGAGCGCTTGCTGAATCAGCCAGGAGCGCTGCAGGAAGTGGAGCAGCGATCCGATCTGGAGCGTCAACTGGCGGAGCAGGTGAATGTCGCCAAGAGCCTGTTTCTCGCCAATATGAGCCATGAGCTGCGCACGCCCATGAACGGGGTGCTGGGCTATTCCTCGTTACTGCTGGATTTGGACCTGACACCGGAGCAGCGCGAGTATATCCAGTCCATCCATAATTCTGCCGAAGTGTTGATGGGAATCGTCAACGACATTTTGGATATTTCCCGCATCGAGGCCGGTAAGCTGCCGCTGGAAGTAGTGCCCTTCGATCTGCGGGATGTCATGAACGATGTGGTGGGATTGCTGGGGCACAAGGCCGAGAGCAAGGGGCTGGCCCTGGAGGTCCGGGTCGATGCGTCCATGCCGGTGTTTGTGGAAGGTGACCCGATCCGGATCCGGCAGATCATCATCAATCTGGTGGTGAATTCCATCAAGTTCACGCCACACGGACATGTTCTGATCAGTGCCGAGCCGGTGCGCGAGCAAAGCGCTGGGCGCAAGGTGCGCTTTACGGTGGAAGATTCCGGGCCTGGTATGGATGCGGCCCAGTATGAGCAGGTACTCGCGGAAGATCTTGCGGTGGCGCCGCCCCTGCGCAAGCCTGCTGCCGGTCTGGGGTTGTCGATCTGCCGTCAGTTGGTGGAACTCATGCATGGACGGATGGGCGTGGCCAGCGAGCCGGGCAAGGGCTCGACGTTCTGGTTCGAGATTCCGCTCAAGCCGGTCGATGTGCGCCCGGTGTTTGTGGAGCTGGATAAGGACGCCCTGCGCGGTGTGCGCGTGTTGGTGGTGGACTCCTATGAACTGAGTCGCAAGATTACACTGGAGCTGCTTGATCAGTGGGGCGTTGAGTTCGATGCGGTCCGCAATGCCGGCGAAGCCATGCAACTGCTGGAGCAGTCCCAGGATACGGGGCGGCCCTATGATCTGATTCTGTTGGACGACTTTATGTCCGACATGGACGGACTGGATTTCTGCCAGATCGTCCGTTCCTCGCCCTCACTGCACCAAACCCGTATGATCCTGCTGTCTTCGAACCCCCAGCGCGGCGATGTCATTCGTTATCGTCAGGTGGGCGTGAACGGCTTTTTGGGCAAGTTGCTGCGGGAGCAGTACCTGAAGCCGATTATGCAGCGGGTGCTCTCGGTCAAGAACCCGGAGGCCGGTGAGATCGTGACGCGCTTTGATCTGGTGACGCCCAAGGAGGTGGACACCCGCAAGCGCGCTGCCTTATCCGTGCTGCTGGTGGAAGACGACGAAGTCAATCGGCGCCTGGCGGTACGCATGCTGGAGCGTTCCGGCTGCGAGGTGGAGTGCGCGCAGGATGGCGAGGAAGCCGTGCGTCTGTGGCGGGAGAAGCGATACCCGCTGGTCCTGATGGATTGCATCATGCCGGTCATGGACGGCTATGAGGCAACCCGTGAGATCCGCCGCGAAGAAGAGGGCGGGCAGCATCACAGCACGATCGTTGCACTCACGGCTAGCGCCATCAGTGGCGAAAGAGAGCGCTGCCTGGAAGCGGGCATGGACCAGTACGTGTCGAAGCCCGTGAAGTTGACGGATATCCGTGAACTGGTCCGCCGCTTTCAGGAGCAGGCCGAGTGAAGAACAGCCGTTACCATGGAACAGCCGTTACCATGGAACAGTCGCTCGCTCGCAACAGTCCGGGCCGGACAAGCCATTAAACTGATCTATACTGGGACGTAAGTTATTCATGGGTTCTGCATGAGCGCTTTCATTCGTCATCCCTCCGATATTCCCATCGAACTTCTGCGTCACCAGGGCTCCACTGCCAGCGATCGCGCCGAATGCCTTGATGCCTGTCTCGCGCCGGGGAATACCTCGCCAGATGAGGCGCATGCGATCGGAACCGGCAGCGGCGTCAGTCAAGGTGGTCTTTGCTGTCGGGTCTCTGAATCATTTGCCGCGGGCGAGCGGGTCTCGGTACGGATTGCATTGGTGCGTCCTGTGTTTGAGATCGCGGGTGAGGTGGTGTGGTGCCGGCAGCGTAGCAGCAGTTGGGAAGTAGCCGTGCGTTTTCTGAATGCGCAGGATGCCTACGCCGCGCGCATGATCGAGCAGATCTGTCATATCGAGAGTTACAAGGCCGACATGTTGCGCCGGGAGGGCCGCGCCTTGAGTGCGGAGGAGGCGGCACAGGAATGGATTGCCAACTACGCCGAGCATTTTCCCTCCCTGATCTAGTGGTCGTGTAGTCCGCTGATGGCGCTGGCCCTACCGTCCTTCCCAGGTTCAGCGCAGGTGACTATGCCTGCTCCTCATCGCCTGCTCCTCATGGCCTGCTCCTCATCGCCAGATACCGCATCTCCAGATTCTCCATCTCCAGATTCCGCATCAATGGCAATGATTCGAGCGGTGCGCTGCTCTACGCACCAGCGCACATTCAAGTCGTACAGACGCACCCCGTAAATCCGCTCTGGATCGCTTGCGTGGCTCTGCTGCCGATAGGCGGGGCGCGGGTCGGTGCCGACGGTTTCGATAATGAGCTTCTGTAACTCTGGATAACGGGCCAGGAGCTGCTCCAGCTTCCGGGCGGCTCCTGGCTCGAATTCCACATCCAGAACGGGCGCCGGCGCCGCGCTGGCATAGCCGCCGTGAGCATCGCTGATGGCATCCACGTATGGCAGGTAGGGCTTGATGTCGAGCACGGGTGTGCCATCCACCAGATCCAGCCCGCGTACGTGCAGCCGTGTCTCCTTGTCCCGGTATTCAATGCGTTCCAGCTTCAGGGGCGACAGGCCAATAGGGTTGGGACGGAACGGCGAGCGGCTGGCGAATACGCCCAGACTCTCATTGCCTCCCAAGCGGGGTGGACGGACCCGGGGCTTCCACTCATCGCGCAGGGCCTGGTGAAACAGGAAGAGCACCCAGATATGGGAGAACTGCTCCAGTTGGGTAAAGGCGTGCGGCGTGTGAAAGGGCGAATGAATCACGATCTCCCCGGTTGCGCTGGATATCAGGCCAGGCTGGCGTGGCGTGCCGAACTTTTCGCGAAAGCAGGATCGCACATAGCCGATCGGTTCGAGGCCGTAAATGTCCTTGGACGGGGTGGAGAGTTGGCGCATGAGATTTTTCCGCGACGACGTGAAGTTCTTGTTCTGAATGCTCTATAGCGACTGTTTTGAGCTTCGTGTTCTGGGCTTAGTTGCTTAGTGTTCCGAAAACAGCACTTCCAGACCTAAGGTCAGTGATGGATTTGGGCGAAAATCGTCATCTCGTGGAAACAGCAGCTCCGGTGTGATTTCATAAAATAGCCAGTCCTTGTACAGCAAGCGCCGATAGGTCACATTGGCGAAATAAGCCGTGGTCCAGAATGACGGCTGACTTTCACCCAGTACGCCGATCTGCCATTCCGCACCCCGCTTCATATCGATACGCTGGAGAATCGAGAACACCTGGCCGAATTCGAAGCGGGCCTCACGCTGTGACCATTGGGCCTCGGACTTGATCCGTAACAAGGAGTCAGGGCTGAGGGCGCGCTCGAAGTAGAGCTCTGTGGTTTCGCCCAGCCCATCTTCCACGTAGTAATAGACACGCTGGTTCAGGCGTGCGTTCCAGTCACTGACCAGTTCCCATTCCCGAGAGGCTCGTCCACGAACAAAGGGGTCTGGGGGCCAGCGCGCGCGGATACCGAGATCCGTCGACAATTTCCACTGGTCCAGTTCATCGAACATGTAGCGGATCGCACCGGTGGTCGCGGAACGCTCCCGCTCGGCGGATGTCAGGCTCCGATAGCGCGCCCGGTCCTGGACGGACTTATCATCCTCCGGGTCATTTTCGATGATCAGGCGAAATTTTCGTTTGGTATCGGGCAGATCAAGGCGGAGCTTGATCCTGGGCTCCGTGTCAATTTCGCCGCCTTTGCGATAGGTGTTGTGGAGGGTTAGCTTCATATAGCTTTCATTGCTGCTCCACTGCGCTTCCTTGCCTGCGAAAAAGCTATCGAGGCTCCGTCCCAGGCGTCCAATCCGATAAGACCAGGCCGTGCGCTGATCGATCAGCCAGCCGGTGTAGCTATCTCGTTCACCCGGCAACCAGTTTTCCTGATAGGCGTCTGGCGTGATCGGTAGCTCGACCCAATCAGGATCTTCCGCCTGGCTGGCCGGGGAGATGCCGAGCAGACACAGCGCCAGCAGAATGGCGGCAAGCGCCATTTGGAAGCTATGCAGGCGCCGTTGCCCGGGAAGACCTACTTGATCTACAGCTGACATATAAGCAGCGATACTACACCTGTCGGATAAAGTCGTTCGTCTGAAGTGCCTTGTCGAAAAAAGTACGCACGTCAGATATCCGTGCTGTCGTCAGAAAAAAGCATGCACGATCCAGGGAAGTGACAAAGAAGTGTATACACCCATCAATCCCATCGACAATGCGGAAAAGGCACCGGTCTCTGACCCCAATTCAAAAGCACGCGCCGTGCCAATTCCATGGCCAATCATACCTAGTGCGGTTCCCTGTGCCACGGGGCTGTCCACGCCCAGCAGACGGAACACGGGTGGCGCGCAAATCGCTGCCACCATGCCGGTAAAAATCACAAAGGCGGCGCTGAGGGCGGGATAGCCGCCAATGATGTCGGAGACGGCAATGGCAAAGGGCGTTGTAATGGACTTGGGTGCCAAAGACAGCAGAATGCGCTCCTCGGCACCCAGTGCCCAGGCCACGCCCACGGCGCTGACCGCGGCGAATAGGCCGCTGCAGAGCAGGGTCGCAACCAGCGGGCGCCAGTTTGCACGGATCCGCGCCAGGTTTTGGTACAGCGGGATTGCCAGGGCAACGGTGGCGGTGCCGAGCAGGGTATGGATGATCTCCGCGCTCGCAAAATAGGTTGCGTAGGGGATGTCCAGTGCCAGCAATGTGCAGATGACGATCACAACGCCGGTGATGACCGGTTGCAGGGCGGCTCGTCCACCCGAGCGGCGGTATAGCCACAGACCGGCCAGGTACGCAAACAGCGTCAGCAGGATACCGAACGTCGAGAGTGGCAGGACGTTAGCGAGTGTCCCGGTCACGGATGGTCCCCGCCCCACCGGCGCACCAGAACCTGCATGAGCTTGGCGGTGAACATGAACGCGAGCATGGTGCCCAGCACCAGGGAGGCCAGAATTGCCACGCCTTGCCGGGCGAGCACGTCGGTGTACAGCATCAGTCCGGCGCCAGCGGGAATAAAGAAAAGCCCGAGGTGCCGGAGAAGATGTCCGCTATGAGTGGCCCACTGTTCTTCAACGCGGCCGCGGATGATCAGGAACAGGAGCAGGCCGACCATGCCCAGCACGGGGCCTGGAATCGGTATGCCGCTGGCACGCTGGAGCAGCTCGCCAAGAAACTGGAACAGAAGCAGGAGGGCCAGGGTGCTCAGCACGGCAATGTACTCTGAGGATAAGCGCGAGACGGCGATTGGCAACCGGTGAGACTCAAAGGCAGGTAGTGCCTGGGAATCCGTCTAGTGGAAGGCCGGGTCATCGTCGTCAAATTCATCGGGCAGGACGGGCGTTTGAGAGGGTATGCGGTATTCCTCCGAGGCCCAGGCGCCCAGGTCGATAAGTTTACAGCGCTCGCTGCAAAACGGGCGGAACTGATTGCTCTCAAGCCACTCCACAGTCTTGCGACACGTGGGGCAGTTCACGCTCAGGATCCTATCAGGGGAGTTGTTCATGGGATTCGGCCGCCAGCTTTAGATAGCGTTGGTGTTGGGCTTCGACCTGGGCATGCAGGTGGCTCAGGTCATGGTCGTTGACAATGATATCATCGGCCTGTGCCTGTTTGAACGCGCGTGCCGATTGTGTGGCAACGATGGCCTCGACCTGCTGTTGAGAGTTGCTGTCTCGCTGCATGGTGCGCTGGATCTGCAGCGCTTCCGGCACGTCGATCAGCAGCACACGGTTCACCAGCTTGCGTTGGTCGGTCTCCAGTAGCAAGGGCGAGACCAGGATGACATAAGGGCCGTTGGCCGCCGCGAGCTGGTCCTGAATCCGCTGCCGGATCAGCGGGTGCAGCAGGCTCTCCAGCCACTGCCGCTGGGCAGGGTCGGCGAACACGATCTGCCGCAATGCCGCCCGGTCCAATGCGCCATCTACCGTCAGGATGGAGTCGCCAAATCGATCGGCGATCACGCGAAGGGCCGGCATGCCTGGCTCTACGACCTCGCGCGCGACCACATCGGCATCGATCACCGCGACACCAAGTGTCTCGAAGTGCCGGGAGGCGGCAGTTTTGCCGCTACCGATTCCGCCGGTCAGGCCGATGGTGAGGAGTCTGGGAGTCGTCATGCTGGTTGTCGGTCACGCAGTCCAAGATGCCGACAGTTTAATGGGCAATGCCGCTGAATTGCAGGTATGCATTGGTGATCTCCTGGTTCCACAGCAGGGCAATCCAGCCGGCGATGGCCAGATAGGGGCCAAATGGAATCGGAATCTGGCGATCGCGGCCCCGAAACAGGATCAGACTAAGGCCAATGATCGCACCCACCAAGGACGACAACAGGATGATGGTCGGCAGCGCCTGCCAACCCATCCAGGCACCAAGGGCCGCGAGCAGCTTGAAGTCGCCGTAGCCCATGCCTTCCTTGCCCGTCAGTAGCTTGAACAGCTGGTATACCGTCCACAGGGCCAGATAACCGAAGACCGCGCCCCAAACCGCATCCTGCAGCGTGGTAAACAGTTCGAAACTGTTGGCGATCAGGCCCAGCCAGAGCAGGGGAAGGGTGAGTTGGTCAGGAAGCAATTGGGTATCGAAGTCGATGAACGACATGGAAATGAGATAAGCGGTGAAGATAAAGGCCAGCAGACTTTGCCAGCTGGCTCCAAAATGGTTGACCACCAAGACCGTCAGGATACCGGTAAGCAACTCCACCACCGGATAACGTGGAGAAATCGACGCCTTGCACTT
>CAYXVO010000010.1:0-19191 GCA_964467875.1 uncultured Pseudomonadales bacterium
CGGGTGTAGCTCGGTTGTTGTAGCATGGCGATTCTCTCGGTTTTAAGGCGAATTTGATTCGCGTCAAGCATACCGGGAGTGAGTTAGCTGCTCTTGACTCTGGGGGTCAATGATTTAACCGAGGGATTCAATGTGCTCAGAATGGGGAGAGGCGCGGGTGAAAAAGCGCGCGCCTCAAGACAAGAAGCAGCAAGCTTAATTGTTATCGCAGCAATTGCTATCGCAGCAATTGTTATTGCAGCAATTGTTATAGCCGCAAGCTCGGGTTAGATCGCGCCCGAGGAGGGTAAGACGTAGTAAAACACCGCCAGGAAATGGCAAAGGCTTCCGCCCAGTACAAACAGGTGCCAGATCGCATGGGCATAGGGCATGCGCTTAAGCATGTAGAAAATGACGCCGATACTGTAGGTAATGCCACCTGCCGCCAGGAGCGTTATCCCGCCTTCCGCGACCTTTGCCACCAGTTCGGATGATGCGAACACGATGAGCCATCCCATCAGCAGATAAATGCTGACGGAGAGAATCTGGAAGCGCCCGGCGAAAAAGATCTTGAAGACAATGCCGGCCGCGGCGAGCCCCCAGATGATCGAAAACAGCGTCCATCCCGTTGGGCCGCGCATATTAACCAGCAAAAATGGGGTATAGGTACCAGCGATCAGCAGGAAGATGGCGCAGTGATCGACAATTTTGAAAATTCGTTTGAGCTCTGGATGCCGAAAACCATGGTAGAGGGTTGATGCGAGATACAGCAAAATCAGTGACGTGCCATAAATCGTGAAGCTGACGATTTTCCAGGGGTCCGCCTGGGTACCGGCATACATCAACAGCAACACCATGCCCACCACGCTCAGTGCACAGCCAAGGCCGTGGGTCAGGCAATCTCTTCGGCGACGGCGTACAGGGGCTGTGGTTGTCTCCCGGTATCCGTCTCAGTGTGTCCACTCATTCCTGATGATTCTCCCGTGCAAATCGCTGTGGTTACCACAACGCGTTCGTCATCATATCCCATGCATGGAGTGCTGACGAATGAGTGAAATCATTTTTATTCCGTTCGGGCAAGCTTTTTCTGCCGCTGGCGGCCGTCCGGCGAGGCCGTATTTTGTTTGTCATGGTTATTGCCTATGATCCTCGCTGTCATGACGAAGGACCATCAACGCAATGCAACGACAGCCAGTGCTTCAATCTTGCCCGCGTGGCGAGATTCTGCGGGTATTTCTAAAACTCGGCTTAACGTCGTTCGGCGGGCCAATCGCACATCTTGGGTACTTCCGCAATGAGCTGGTCGAACGTCGCCGCTGGATCAGTGATTCCGCTTATGCGGACCTGGTCGCGCTGTGCCAGTTTCTGCCGGGGCCGAGCAGCAGCCAGGTTGGATTCGCCCTTGGACTCATTCGCGGCGGCTACACCGGAGCAGTTACGGCCTGGGCGGCATTTACGCTGCCGTCGGTTTTACTGTTGTTGCTCTTCGCGTATGGCGCCATGGCGTTTGGCGGCACGGTCGGGGAGGGCATCCTCCATGGCCTGAAGCTGGTGGCCTGTGCGGTGGTGGCCCAGGCGGTTTGGGGGATGGCACGCACCCTGTGCCCGGATATGCAGCGTGTAGCCATTGCACTGGCCAGTACCTTGTTGGTCACGCTGGCACCGACGGCGATTGCGCAAATTGGTGCGGTCATCCTGGGGATTCTGGGCGGGCTATACCTGTGTCGCCATGTCCAAACAAAGCCGGGCGGAACACTGAACAGTGGGGTCTCCAGACGGATCGCGAAAACTGCAATCGTTGGATTCGCCGGGCTTCTTGCCCTGTTGCCGGTCATGGCTTCGCTGTTTCAAGTGCAGGCACTGGCACTGTTTGAGGCCTTCTACCGGGCCGGCGCCCTGGTGTTCGGTGGCGGCCATGTAGTGTTACCGCTACTGGAAGCAAGTGTCGTGGATTCCGGTTGGACGAGCATGGATCAGTTTCTGGCCGGGTATGGCGCAGCTCAGGCTGTGCCGGGCCCACTGTTCAGCTTTGCCGCCTATCTGGGAGCGGTGGTGTCGCCTCCGCCAAGCGGCTTGCTGGGGGCGGCCATTGCGCTACTGGCAATCTTTCTACCTGGGATGCTGCTGGTGATCGGCTTGTTGCCCTATTGGGACGATTTGCGTCGCATACCCGCGGCCAAGGCGGCGGTGGCAGGTGCCAATGCGGCGGTTGTTGGTATTCTCGCGGCAGCGCTGTATGACCCCATCTGGACCAGCGCGGTGAAAACGCTCCCGGATTTCGGATTGATCATTGTGGCTTTTGGACTTTTGACGTGGGCAAGGCTTGCGCCTTGGGCCGTCGTGCTGCTGGCTGCTCTTGCTGGAGCTGGGATGTCGGCGCTCGCTCTCTGAGTTTAGGGCGAACGTCTATCGGATACGCCCCACGGAGCCGGAGAGGCTGCGCGTGGGGGGATTACAGTGGAGGCGCGAGTCGCAAGGATCAGAAACTCTTCTCGCCCTGCTGAATGCTGGTATAGATCTCCGGCGTTAATGGCTCGTAACCTTTTGCACGGTCCAGCAGAACATATAGCGGTTGGTTGACCTGATCGGGGTCGAACGCCTGCTGCTTGAGCTCCACTTTGCGGACCTTGAAGGTGCTCGTGGTCTCCTGATGATCCTGCAGCCGCAGGAACAAAGGAATCGCATAGCTGGGCAGGGCCTGGCGCAGCTGGGCATAGACGGCTTGAGGATCAAACTGAGCGCCGGCTTCCAGCGTCAACGCAGCCATGCCAGCGCGGCCATCGGCCTTCGGCACGGTGACGCCATAGACCGCGGCCTCGGCAACCCCGGCACTTTGGATCAACGCACCCTCGACCTCGGTGGTTGCCACGTTTTCGCCTTTCCAGCGGAAGGTGTCGCCAACCCGGTCGACGAAGGCGATATGGCGGAAGCCCTGATTACGCACGAGATCGCCAGTGTTGAACCAGACATCGCCCTGCTTGAAGACGTTGCGGAACAGTTTGGCTTCATTGGCTTTTGGATCGGTATAGCCGTCGAAAGGCACCTTTTCCGAGACTTCGCTTAGCAGCAGGCCAACCTCGCCGCGTTTGACGCGGCCCATGTAGCCTTTCTGGTTGCGAACGGGCTCTTCCCGTTGCTGGTCAAAGGCGACAATAGCGTATGTGAGCGGACAAAATCCGGCCGTGCGGGGCAGATTAAAGGCGTTCACAAAAGCCAGGTTGCATTCACTGGCCCCGTAGAACTCGCAAATGTGTTCAATGCCAAACCGTTGCTGAAACTCATCCCACACTTCGGGACGCATCCCATTGCCGATGATAACCCGCAGACGATGATTCTTGTCCTGATCGGACTCGGGGCGGTTCAGCAAATAACGGCAGAGCTCGCCGATATAGATGAAGGCGGTCGCCTGGCTTTCGCGGATGTCGTCCCAGAACCTGCTCGCGCTGAACTTACGCGCCAGTGCGAGTGAGGCACCACTTCCCATGACCGAGCTAAGGGCAACCGTTAGTGCGTTATTGTGATAGAGGGGCAGCGGACAGTAGAGCACATCGTCAGACTTGAGCTGCATCGCGGTCTGACCCAGACCAATGGACGACTTGTACCAGCGCATATGGGTCATGGCTGCGGCCTTGGGCAGGCCGGTCGTGCCGGACGTGAAAATGTAATAACACCGCTGGCCAAGCTTGACCTCGCCGGTCTCCGGCGGATTGGTCGCAGCCTGTCCCCGAGCTTCCGCATCCAGATCGCGATACGGAGCAGGGCAGTCACCCTCGCCCTGACGATACATCAGGGTGCCGGATGGAAGCTCCGCGGCGATTTCATCCACCGCTGCCTGGCATTCCGCGCCTACAATTACAATGCGCGGATTAACCAGACGCAAGCTATGGAGCAGGACATCACCCCGTTGATTGAAGTTGATCAGCCCGGCAACGCCGCCCAGTTTGACGGTTGCCAGGACACAGGCCAATTGTTCCGGCCGATTTTCAAACATGACGGCAACGCAATCGCCGCCTTTCACACCCTGAGCCTTGAACAGATGGGCCAGTCGGTTAACCCAGGTGTTGAACTCGCTGTAGGTCCAGGTCTGGCCCTCGAAGCGAAGGAAAGGACGCATCGGATGGGCCGCCGCTTGCTGCTCCAAAAGTAGACCGATCGAAAACTTCTGATCAGGCTTCAGGGTGGCCAGGCGGACAAGGCTTCCCAGCTTCGTAGGCGCGCTGGGAAGTGCATGCTTGGCCGCACCCAGCAAGTCGCAGAGGCCAAACGTATGAGTTCTGGCAGTGGACATCATTATCTCTCTTTATTTTTAGGGGGCGCCCGTCAGACCACAAAGACCCGACAAGGGAATATTCGACACAAAGGTAATAAAAACGTTCGATTCGGCCGATTATAGGTGATTATTCCGCGAGAGTTGAGAGCCAATATTGCCATGCTGGTGCTTTGGTTTTGCTTGTCCTTGCGAGTCTGTATCCTAACCGTTCAGTATCCTAACCATGGCCGTACCGCAATATGCCAACCCAGGGAGAGGGCAAGCGCATGCAACAGTTTCATCGCACAACGTCGGCATTAGTGGTGGAGGGTGGCGCCATGCGGGGCATATTTGCCTCTGGCGTCCTTGATATCTTTCACGAACGGCAGCACCGTCCGTTCGATTTCTGTATCGGCGTTTCGGCGGGCGCGCTGGCCCTGGCGAGCTGGCTTGCCGGGCAACACCTGCGCAACTACCGGGTGATCACAGACCATTCCTGCCGGCCCGAGTTTATTCGCTTTAGCCGCTTCTTCCGAGGTGGCCATATGCTGGATCTGGATTGGATGTTCGATATCTGCGCCAAGGAAATTCCGCTGGACTACCTGGCCCTGGAGGCACAGTCGACGGAGTTCTACGTGGTGACGACCCGCGTCGATGACGGTCAGGCCGTATACAACAGGGCCACCGCGGACCGGTTGGACCAACTCCTCAAAGCGTCCTGCTCAGTACCCGTCGTTTACCGGCATTATCCGGAAATTGACGGCATTGCCATGGCCGATGGCGGCGTGGGCGATTCGATCCCTGTCATTGAAGCCTACAACCGAGGTGCACGCGATATCACTGTGGTGCTATCCCAGCCAGAGGGCTATCGCAAGGGACCGCCTGCCTCGCCCTGGCTGGTTCGCAAGAGTCTGGCGCAGGCGCCCCGGCTGGTGGACGCTGTGTTGAACCGGCATGAACGCTACAATCGGGCGATCGACTTTATCAACAAGCCACCCGGCGACTGCAAGGTGAAAGTGATTGCGCCGCCCAACGGCTTTCGCGTTGGGCGCTTTACCAAGGATCGGCACAAACTGCATGAAGGCTATCTCATGGGCCGTCAGGCGGCAGACCTGCTGTGGCAGGCCACGCCACCAATGCCGGCGGGCAGCGCGCAGGTGCTGTCCCAGGTCTCGTAAAGCCCAGAACAGGGAGGATAGCCACGATGCGGACAACAACCGCTGATCCATGGGTGGGCCTTCGACGGGAAATGTCGTTGTCCGGTCGGGCGCGTCAATAGCCTATGCAAATCGAGGTGTTGGGTTCGGCGGCGGGTGGCGGTTTCCCCCAATGGAACTGTAATTGCGGGCAATGTGCCGCCGTCAGGGCGGGTTCGCCCGGATTCAAGGCGCGGACCCAGTCGTCGCTTGCAATCAGCCAGGATGGAGAACAGTGGTTGCTGATCAATGCCTCGCCCGATATCCGGCAACAGCTGACCAGCAGCCGTCATCTGCATCCTGCATCCGGAGTGCGACATACACCGCTGGTTGGCGTCGTTCTAACCGACGCCCAGATCGATCATGTCACAGGTCTCTTGATGTTGCGGGAAGGTTGCCCGCTGGACTTGTACTGCACCCCATCCGTGTATAGCGAACTGACCGGATCCTTCCCGGTTTTGTCGGTGCTCGAACACTGGAATGGCGGCTTTCGGTTTCATCCATTACCGGAAGACTCTACGGGGATTTCTTGTCTGCCGGTCTTCGAATATTTACGTTTCCAATGTGTTGCGCTGCTCAGCAATGCCCCTCCCTTTTCGCCCCGTCGGAACCGGCCTAGAGCCGGCGATAACATCGGACTATTTATTGAAGATACGAGAACCGGGCAGGCGGTGTTCTACGCGCCAGGGTTGGCGGAGTTCACGCCGGAAATCCAGACCTGCTTTCGGCGGGCTGATTGCATCCTGGTGGAAGGCACGTTCTGGTCCAACGATGAGATGGCCAAGGTTGGTCTGGGGCACAAACTTGCCCGCGACATGGGCCACCGGCCGTTGTCTGGCGCGGGCGGCATGATTGAGGCGTTGGAAACCTGGGCGCCCCAGGCCCGTAAAATTCTGATCCACATCAACAACACCAATCCGATTCTGGATGAGCACTCGCCGCAGCGCGCACTGCTGGCCGCCAAGCACATCGAAGTTGCCTATGATGGCATGCAGATCCGGGTCTAGCGCCGATGAACAACAGAGGCACAACCTGCCAGGAGCATCAGACCACACCTCGCCAAACCCCGTATCCGCTCTGGTTGCTGGCCGAACTCACCTACGCCTGCCCACTGCAGTGTCCCTACTGCTCCAACCCGGTTAACTTTGCTCAAACCCGAAAAAGTGAGCTGTCTACGGCGCAATGGCTGCGGGTGCTGGAGCAGGGGCGCTCGCTCGGTGCGGTCCAGTTGGGATTGTCGGGCGGCGAGCCCTGTGTCCGCCCGGATCTCGAAGCGATAGTCGCGGGCGCACGATCCCTTGGCTATTACATCAATCTGCTGACCTCCACCGTCGGGCTGGATCAGGAGCGGGTGCGGCGTTTGCGAGATCTGGGTGTTGACCATATCCAGGTCAGTTTCCAGGGCGTCGACGCGCTCACCAATGATTTCTTTGCAGGCACTGAGTGCTTCCGTCACAAGCTGGAAATGGCACAAGCAATCCGCGCACTGGAAATCCCCATGGTGCTGAATTTCGTTCTGCACCGGCACAACATTCATCAGGTTCAAGCCATGCTGGAACTGGCGGTGGAGTGGGGCGCGGAAGCGGTGGAGCTTGCTAACTGCCAGTTTCAGGGCTGGGCTTACCGCAACCTGAATGCTCTGTTGCCGTCACAAAATCAGATTCTGGCGGCGGAGACCACCGTCGCGCGCTTTCGGCAGTCCTTGGCAAGACCCATGCCCATCCTGTTCGTGGTACCAGACCTTTATGAAAGCCGCCCGCGGCCATGCGTGAATGGCTGGGGCAGCACCATGCTCAGTGTGGCGCCGGACGGGCGAGCATCACCGTGCCAGGGGGCGTTGGACCTACCCGGCGTGGACGTGCCGAACGTGCGGGATCTGTCGCTGGAGGAGATCTGGTTCCATTCCCCGATGTTCAACCGGTTCCGGGGTTCGGATTGGATGCAGGAGCCTTGTCGTTCATGCCCGGAACAGGAACGGGATTTTGGAGGCTGTCGCTGCCAGGCGTACCTGTTGACCGGCGATCCCAGGGCCACCGATCCGGCGTGCGCTAAATCGCCGCATCATGCGCAAGTGCTTCGTATTCGAGAATCCGCCGGCACCTCCGATGAGGTGGAGATGCGCTCGCCCCATCCGCGCCGTCGGTCGCTGTCGGATCTGATTGCCCTGGTAGATCGGTCGCAATAGCGCAGCCTGCGCAATCTGTTCACAACCTCTGTACGCACAACCAATGTACGCACAACCAATGTACGCACAACCAATGTACGCACAAACGCGCCAAGAGACCTGGTATTCCCCATGAAAGAACCCTGGCCCAAGGACATTTTTCAGCAAAAGCTGATGGAGAAAGGGCGCTTCTACCATATCCATCATCCGTTCCAGGTCGCGATGAATGCAGGCCACTGCACGCCTGAACAGATTCGCGGCTGGGTTGCGAACCGCTTTTACTATCAGGCAAATATTCCACTGAAAGATGCGGCGATTCTGGCGAACTGCCCGATACAGGCCGTTCGCCGGATCTGGATCCAACGCATTCTTGACCATGATGGACGCGAGCCTAGCGAGGGTGGGATCGAAGCCTGGCTGCGACTGGCTGAGGCTGTGGGCTTACCTCGTGAGGAGGTGGCGTCCTTTCAGCAGGTGTTGCCGGGTGTACGATTCGCCTGCGACGCCTATGTGAATTTGGCCCGGCGGGCGAGTTGGCAGGAAGCCGCCTGTTGCTCACTGACGGAATTGTTCGCTCCTGAGATCCATCAGCGCCGCCTGGATAACTGGCCCCAGCATTACCCCTGGATCGAACGGACCGGCTACGAGTACTTTCGCAGGCGTCTCCAGGAAGCGCGAACGGATGTGCGCCACGGGCTGGAAATCACCCTGGAGCATTTTGTGACGGCAGAACAGCAGGCGCACGCATTAAGTCTGCTGCAAATGAAGCTGGATATTCTCTGGACCATGCTGGACGCGATGCAGTTGGCCTATGTTTATAAGGAGCCACCTTATCATTGCTGTCCTGCTTAACCTGGATCCGCCGGCTGCGGGCTAACGCAGCCCCAATCGCTTGGCCAGCCGAAATAGGTTGCCCCGGTCCATCCGCAAGGCGCGGGCCGCGGCTGCCCAATTCTTCTGGTTGGCAAGCCAGGCATTCTCGATCAGTTGGCGCTGATAGACGTCAACCGCACCCTTGAAGTCAACGACGGTCTGCGTATCGCTCACGGATTCACTGCTGGCAACCGAATAGGAAAGGTCAAGATCCAGTACTGGCAGGTCGATCAGCACCATATCCGACGGGACGCGTTGCTTGGCGCGTGCCCTGATCGCGGCGCGGCTTAGGA
This sequence comes from uncultured Pseudomonadales bacterium, assembly GCA_964467875.1. Taxonomy (GTDB): domain Bacteria; phylum Pseudomonadota; class Gammaproteobacteria; order Pseudomonadales; family Oleiphilaceae; genus JAEZAA01. The sequence continues at coordinate 8,755 of CAYXVO010000010.1, forward strand.
CGTGACTTAGTTCCCGTACATTGCCGGGCCAGGCGTACTCCATCAGCGCTTTCTCCGCAGCGCGCGATAACCGCACGCCTGGCAGGCCGAATTTGGTCCGGTTCAGCTCAAGGAAGTATCCGGCCAGGCGCAGGATATCTTCACCCCGATCGCGTAATGGCGGGACCGTCACCGGATACACACTGAGCCGATGATAGAGGTCAGCTCTGAATCGCCCCTCCTGGACCATTTTCGCTAGATTGCGATTGGTGGCGGCGATGACTCTGCTATTCACCTGGAAGGCCCGCTCCGATCCAACCCGTTGGATCTCACCATTCTGCAGGGTACGCAGCAGCTTGCTTTGCAGGGAGTAGGGGAGTTCACCGACTTCATCCAGAAAGATTGTTCCTTTGTCGGCGAGTTCGAACTTGCCCATCCGGTCCCTTACGGCGCTGGTAAAGGCGCCTTTCACATGGCCAAAGAGTTCGCTCTCGGCAATGCTTTCAGGCAAGGCTCCGCAATTGACATGCACGAAAGGACCGCTGGCACGTACGGAGCGTTGTTGGATGTAGCGCGCGACCAACTCCTTGCCAACACCGGTTTCGCCCTGAATGAGCACTGTCAGGTCGCTGGCGGAAACGATATCCAGCTCATCTTTTAGTTTCAGGATGCAGGGACTACGACCTACGATCTCATCGAGGGGGAGTCTGGGCTTCGTGGTCATCAAACGGGAAGGCCCACCAAAGGCCTTCCATAATGCTTGCTCCTGTAGCTTTGGCAACACCTCGCCCGCCAGGCCGCAGAAGGCCCTGATGCTGTCGTGGTCGAGCGCGTCGAAGGTATCGGGTTCGAGCGCGCTCATGGTCAGAACTCCCCAGGTTACGCCTTCCCGTGCAATCAAAAATCCAACCAGGTCATGGTTCGCGTGCCTGTCGTCGGCATCGACGATAGTGCCGGTAAAAGGATCCGGGAGTACACTTTTGTCTCGAAAACGCTGCGAGCCGTTAGATTCCAGAATCCGCTTGAGGCGCGGATGCTCATCGAGCTTGAAACGCCTGCCCAGAGTGTCGCGGGCGAATCCTTCCACGGCCACGGGTCGCAGGGCCTGATCATGCTCCAGCCGCAGAATCGCCGCCGCGTCGAAGGCGACCATGGACCTGAGTAGCTGGAGGAGGGATTGAGCCCGGGTCTCGATCGAGGTCGTCTGCACAATTCGGGCGAACTGCTCCAGCACCTGAGTGGTTGTTGTCATAGCTCTCCGTACGTCGTCAAATCGACATCTAAATTGCGTGGTCATGTTGACATCACGCTAGCGGTAGCCCAGCCATTTCAATGAATTAGACGTTGGCACGATCATTGTTTGATTACAAGGGAATGGAATTCAATCTTGAATTTCACACAGTCGCCTTGGGGGAAAATATCATGATCGGGTCCATAGCGCGCCTACGTCACGAACAGGACGCGCTTTACGAGTTACTGTACGGGCTTGCCCATCAGTTTGTTGGGCTCAAAAGAGTCGGTGTGGTCGACTACTCCTTGATGTTGGACATTCTGAAGTACCTCACCAAATATGCGGACCGTTATCAGCACCCCTATGGCGATTGTCTTTATAGGCGCCTCGTTGAGCGCAGCCCATCAACGGCCCTGGCCGTGAAATCGCTTAACGAGGAGCATCTGGAACTGGCGGCTCGCGGGCGCGAACTGCACGCCCAGGTAATGGCGGCAGCCTGGGATAACGATTTCTCGCGCGTCTCGCTCTGCAAGACCGGGTTTGCTTACTTGTACCAGTACATCGGACATTTGCAACACGAAGAGATCGATGTCATCAAAGTGGCGATCCGTTACCTCACGCCGATTGACTGGTTGCGAATCGATACGGCCTTTCAATGGAGCAACGACCAGTTGTTCGACTATGAAGCCGGCACCGGCTATCAAACATTACGCCAGCGCATCACGCTCATTGATGGTGATCAGGCGTCCACGCCGGCACCTATGGCAAGAGAATTCAGCCCCTGTATTGCAATTCAGGCCTGAGCTCGCCGGCCTAGGTCGCCCCTCAGTTCCAATGGCCCGGCTTATCAAGAATCTGACGGAGCACGTCCAGCGCGGGAGCCAGTGAACGCGCTGGCGTGTTGCGTGGGTAGACCAGGAAAATCGGAAAGGAAAATTCCGGTGACTGGGGTACGTGCTCCAGCACACCTTCATCCAGATAGCGCTGCACCACCCGGGTGCGGAAATAGCCACTGCCACCGGTTTGTAACAGGTAATGCAGCGCCAGCGGGCCAAAATCCAGGGACACCTCGGCGCGGGCATGCTCGGGCAGCACGGCGTCGTGCTGCAGGCGGAAGGCTTCACCCCAATCGATGTAGATATAAGGGTCGGGCTTAACCGTCGACCGCACCTGCACGAGCTTTTCTTCCAGTAATTGCTCCACCTGTATACCGGGCCAGTAATCCGGCTGATGCACCAGTGCGGCGTCGAGCACGCCGTGCTTGAGTTTCTCATGAAGAGTCCGGGATTCGCCAACCTCAGCCCGAACGGCGAGGGCGGGTTGCTCCTTGCGCAGCAAGCAGAGCCATTTCAGCAACAGCGGATTCCAGAGGCTGATCTCACTGCCAATGGTGATGAGGTTGCCGGTGCCCGTTGGCAGCGGAATTTCCCGTCGCGCCGCCTCCCAGGTCTGCACCAGTTGACTGGCGTGGCCGACAAAGCGCTCGCCATCATCGGTGAGTTTGGCACCGCCCCGATTACGGATGAACAGGCGGCAGCCGAGCTGGCCTTCCAGGTTCTGGATCCGCGCCGTTACGGCGGTTTGGGTGACGTGCAAGCGTTCGGCGGCTGCAATGAAGCTTCCGCTACGGACGATTTCCAGGAAGGTACGGGCCAGCTCAATGTCCATGACTTACATCAAAATAATTCATATTAAGAGGCATTCTATTTCATTATTCAGCGCCTGAATACGGCGGCATACTTTCACGCTTGCGAAACGTCCGGAGAGATTTTTGATGACGGTAAGCGTGCTACCCCATCCTTTTACGGAGACACAGTGGCGTGAGATTCAGAACCTGATCAAGAGTCTGAATACCCCTCAATGCCTGTGGCTGAGCGGCTTTCTCGCCGCACAAGGCGGCACCGGTTCCGAGCCGGTCCTACATCGCGATCCAATGTCGGAGTCGCCATCCCATCGAACGCCCGGTGACAACATCCTGATCGCCTTTGGCAGCGAAACCGGCAACAGCAAAAATCTGGCCCATCAACTGGCAACCCAGGCCAAGGCACAGGGCATGGCCGCCGACGTGGCCGATCTGGCTCAACTGCGGGTGCGCCAGCTCAGCAAGCGAAGTGTCATCCTGCTGATCTGTAGTACCCATGGCGATGGCGATCCGCCTGAGCCAATCCATGGGTTCTTCGAGACACTCATGGATGATGCCAGCGCACCGGCGCTGAGTGGCCTCAAATATTCAGTGCTGGCACTGGGCGACAGTAGCTACGAGCAGTTTTGTGTCACCGGCGCGCAGCTCGATGAGCGTTTCGCCAAGCTTGGCGCCGAGCGCCTGGCGCCACGCCAGGACTGCGACGTGGATTTTGCGGAACCCGCCAGACACTGGATGGACGCGGTTCTTGGCGTCCTGGCCCGTGATCATGTGGCGCAGGCATCGATCGCCAGTTCGGTACAGTCCGATGCCCGGGTTGCCACGGCGCAGTTACCCGCAAAAGAGCAAGCCTACAGCAAGCAGCAGCCCTTGACGGTAGAGGTGCTAGAGAACGTCTGCCTCAGTGATGCCAGCCGCCACAGCCCGGTTCACCACCTGGAGCTGGCGTTGGAGGCTTCCGACTTCCCGCTTGCGCCAGGCGATGCGGTGGGTGTTCTGGCGGATAATCCACCGGCGCTGGTGGCCGCGGTACTGGATGCCACCGGCCTCTCGGGCGAGCAGGCGGTGGTCCTGAACGCCGAGGCAATGCCGTTGGTGCAGGCACTGCGTTCCCAATGCGACCTCACCATACCGAGCAAGCGCTTTCTAGAAAGTTGGGCACAGATCACCGCTCACCCAGAGCTTGCTCAACTGGTGAGCGGCGACGCCGCCGCCGCCGCCGCCCAGCGAGCGTACCTGCGCTCAATCCAGATCCGCGACATTATCACGCGCTATCCCGCGCGCCCGCAGGCGCAAGCCCTGGTGGACATTCTGCGCCCATTGCAGCCTCGTCTTTACGATGTCGCCAACAGCCTCAATGTCATGGACGACGAGCTTCATCTCACGGTGAAGCTGTACCGGTATGAATTTGCCGGGCGCGAGGAAACCGGTATTGCCTCGGACTACCTGATCCAGGTGCAGCCAGGTGACAGCCTGCGGGTCTATCCCCATCACAACCAGCGCTTTCGCTTGCCGGACGCCCCCAATACGCCGCTGATTCTGATTGCGGATGGCACCGGCATTGCACCCTATCGTGCCTTCCTGCAGGAAATGAGCCTGGGCCATCGCAAGCACCCCTGTTGGCTGATCTTCGGCGAGAAGTCCTTTGAACAGGATTTCCTGTATCAGCTGGATTGGCAGCAGTGGCGTCAACAAGGGCTGATCCAATGCTTCGATACGGTCTTCTCCGACACCCAGCCGGAGCGTGAGCCGACCCATGCCGTCATGGAAAACGCCGATCGCTTTATCTCCTGGCTCCAGCAGGATGGGCACCTCTATCTCTGCGGTGACAAGGACCGTCTCAGCCAATGTGAGCAAGACCTGCAAGCGCTGTTCGAAGCCAACACCGGCGCGCGTTGGAAGGAGCTCAATGGCACCAAACGTATTCACCGAAATCTGTACTGAGGCGGCTTATGAAAAGCTTCACGATCGATCGTAGCTGCGACATCTCGCAAGACGTGGCCACACTCAACGCCAATGAGCAATTGAAGGCCCGCAGCCGATATCTGCGGGGCGACATCCTGGAGGGGCTGAAAGACCCAATCACCGGCGCTGTTCCCGGCGATGATCCGCTGCTCATGAAATTCCATGGCATCTACCAGCAGGATGATCGGGATATCAGGGCAGGTCGCGCCCGCCGCAAACTGGAGCCGATCTACCAGTTCATGGTGCGCCTGCGTATTCCCGGCGGTATGTTGACCCGCGATCAATGGCAGGGTCTGAGTGTCATCGCCCGCCGCTATGCCGAGCGCGGCATACGCATTACCACCCGTCAGACCATTCAGTTTCACGGCGTGCGTAAATGGCAGTTACAGTCATTCATGCGGGCGGTGCGGGACCTCGGCCTGGATACCATTGCGGCCTGTGGCGACGACAGCCGAGGCGTGGTGTGTGGCGCCAATCCGGCCATTTCGGCGGTTCACCGGCGGGTTGCCGAACTGGCCCGCGCCACCAGCCAGCGTTTGATTCCGAAAACCGGTGCCTATCCGGAAACCTGGTATGGCGAGAAGCCGCCCCTCAAGCACGACGAAGATCCGGTGTATGGCCCTTTGTATTTGCCACGCAAGTTCAAGGTGGGTTACGCCATCCCTCCGAGTAACGACATTGACGTTTACGGCCAGGACCTGGGCCTGATTGCGGTGGTTGAGCAAGACCGCTTGCTCGGATTCAACGTCTGCCTGGGCGGCGGCATGGGGCAGTTGGATACCCGGGAAGACAGTTACCCCCGCCTGGCTGAGCAGTTGGGCTTCATCGCTGCCGACGAAGCACCGGCCTTTGCCGAGACTGTCATGGGCATCCAGCGTGATTTTGGCGACCGCAAGGACCGCCACCGCGCGCGCTTCAAGTACACCCTGGATCGCCTTGGAAATGACTGGTTTCTCGCCACGCTTGCCGAGCGGCGCGGCAAGCCGCTGGCGCCGGCCCAGCCGATCCAGTTCACCCACAACGCGGACCGGGCAGGGTGGCAGCAAGGCGATGACGGCCTGTGGCATGGGACCCTCCAGATCGAAAATGGACGGGTTGATGGTCTGCTGCAAAGCCAGCTGGAAGCGTTCTTTCAGCAGTATGGCGGATGCGTGCGGCTGACCACGAACCAGAACCTGCAACTGACTGATGTGGAGCCGGCCGAAATCGAGCAGGTGAACTGGCGTCTGAACGATCTGGGGCTTGGCGAACGACTGCAGCCGAATTCCCAGGCGGCACACACCATCAGTTGCGTGGCCCTGCCGACTTGTGGTCTGGCCATGGCGGAGGCGGAGCGTTACCAACCCCAGTTCCTGGAGCTGTTCAACCGGCTGAAGGCGTTACACGGCCTGCAGGAAACGCCCATTACCTTGCGCATCACAGGTTGTCCCAATGGCTGTGCACGTCCCTATCTGGCGGAAGTGGCACTGACCGGGCGCGCGCCGGGGCTTTACAACCTGTACCTGGGCGGCAGCTATCAGGGCCACCGGCTGGCGCGGCTTTACGCCGGCAATGTCAACGAAGCCAGAATCGTCGCGCTGCTGGATCCGCTGTTCGCCCAGTATGCCGAGCGACGCCATCACAATGAGCATTTTGGCGACTTCCTGGTCCGCTCCGAGTTGCTGGAGACGACACCCGTCAATGTAGACCTGATGTAGCGGTAGAGAACTGTATTAACGGTAGAGAACCGTATTAGCGGTAAAGAACGGCAGTAGCAGGATGCGCCTGAAGGAACAGCGCGCACCTGTAGCCCGATTCACCTGTCACAAAACGATTCCAGAAACCTGAGAAGGGTAACTTACCCAAGGAATGCCACATGTCTCGATATCTGTTTATTCAAAGTCAGGACCCGTTTACGGAGGTTCGCGCCAGCGCGCAGTACGACCTCGCCAGACGCCTGGTGGAAGCCGGCAATGAGGTTTTTCTGCTGCTGGTCCAGAACGGTGTCACCGCTGCCCGTCAGGGCGCCAAGTGCGATAGCTTCGACGCGTTGCCAGGTCAGGGCGTGCGGGTGCTTGCCGATGAGTTTTCGCTTAAGCAGCGGGAAATCGATACCAGCCACTTGAAAGCCAGTGTCGCACCGGTCGGCATTCACGTCGTGATCGACGCGATGCTTGCCGGCGACAAGGTCATCTGGAACTAGGAGCCCTCATGAGCGATACCAAAACTCTCACCTTTGCCTTTATGGACCCGCCCTTTGAAAGCGAGCGGACAGTTACCTTCTTTCGTCTTCTGGATGCGGCCCTGGATCGTGGCGCCAATGTGCGCATCTTCGCTTACGAGGGTGCCGTGGCGTTGGCGTTTTCCCACCAGAAACAACATGGCAACGCGGTGCACGGGCGTGATGCGTGTCATGAAGATCATCCCCTGACGAAAGACTGGATCGCCTCCTTGCAGAGAAAAGCAGGCGCCAAGGGATTGAGCTTCGAATGGATCAACTGTGGTCTCTGCGTCGATGAACGTGGCGTCAACGACGTGATCGAAGGCTGTGGGCGGGGAGGTCCTCCCGATCTATGGCGCTATGCCACTAATGCCTTCAATACGCTCACCATTGGAACGAGGTAAGCCATGAAAGTCCTACAAGTCGTCGAACATGCGTTTCGCACCATCGTGGAAGAACAGGATGACGCCATTCTCTGGCTGACCCAGTCGATGGTTGGTGCCGGTGCCACCCTTGAAGTCCTGCTGAGCGGGCACTGCGCATACTATGCCGTGCAACAGAATCGCCAGCCGGCGTTGACCCTGGGTGACTGGTGCCAGACCGAACCTGCTGAAGTGCATAAAGATTTGTCGCGCCTGGTAGAGAAGGGCGTGCCGGTTTATGTGCTTCGGGAAGATCTGGAGGAACGTGGCATGGGTCACTTACCCGTGCACACGGGCGTTGAGGTCGTCAGTCGCGATGCGTTGCCAGATCTCTATGATCAGGTCGATCAGGTTTGGCAATGGTGAGCAGTTTGATCGGAACACTTATCGAATAACAATTGATAAGGAAGAGCTACCTATACCTTGAGAAGGATATCACCATGCAGTCCACACGATTAATCGTTCTCGGATACGTGCTCATGACGACGGCTCTGTGCTTGCTCTTTGGCTCGGCAGTCATGGTTTTTGTCCTTGAGCATTATTTCACGATCCCGCAGCAGATTATTGGACACACCGTGCTGATGCTCAGCACGGTGCTGCTAAAAATCGGCTATGTGGTCTATCTCACTGGGAACCGCAAGCGCATCCTGGCGGCGAACCGAGGCCATGCTGGATGGGCACCAGGTGATGTCGTAACGGCTTCTAGTTAAATGGCGCATAGCCCAAAAGGTAATATGCAAATTACTTTATATTCCTTTTGGTTCGCTTGTCTCTGCCCATATACTCCCACACATCATATTTCCGAGACGATTGTTCCGGCTGGGAGTGGGAGTTGTATGGGCAGCAATCAAGTACATTACCTCATCGTTCCAGGCTGGCACGGCTCTGAAGATGGGCACTGGCAAAGCCATTGGGCGCGCAGTTTGCCGCAGGCGAAACGTGTTCAGCAAAGGGACTGGGTGAATCCATCGCGGGAAGAGTGGGTTGATACCCTGAGCCAGCATATCCGCAACATTCCTGGCCAAATCGTTCTGATTGCCCACAGTCTGGGTTGTGTCGCCGTCGCCCATTGGGCTAGCCGTGCTGAGTCTGGGTTGTTGGCGAAGATTTCCGGCGCATTGCTGGTCGCACCAGCGGATGTCGAGCGGGTCCAATGCCCGCCGGCGCTAGCAGGCTTTGCGCCAGTTCCAATGCAGCCGCTGCCGTTCGCTAGCGTCCTGGTTGGATCCTCCAATGACTCTGCCGCCACAGCTGAGCGTACTTATGCCCTGGGGCATGCATGGGGGGCACAGGTAACGGTTCTGCCGGATGCTGGCCACATCAACGTGAAGTCCGGGCATGGCGCCTGGGAGGCTGGCTTCCGCTATCTGTATCAATTGCAGGCGCTCATCGAGCGCCGGGCGCACCAGCCGAAGCGCAAGCCGTCGTGCTGGTGGGCACAGGAGTCACCGCGCTCCAGTTCCGGTTTCGCCGTCAGCTATTAACGCATGACAGCACATTAAGAACGTCAAAATCAGCCTTCAGAGGAAGAAAACACATGAAGTTACGGCCTTTTGTTTTATCAGCCGTTGCCTTGTTTGGCCTGTGGTCCGGCAATGCAAGTGCGGATCAGGAAATCCTCAACGCGTCATACGACGTGGCGCGGGAACTGTTCCAGTCGATTAATCCAGAATTTCAGGCGCACTGGAAGAAGCAGTCCGGCGAAGACCTGGTAATCAAGCAGTCCCATGCGGGAACCTCCAAACAAGCCCAATCGATTCTGCAAGGATTGAAGGCCGACGTGGTGACCTTCAATCAGGTGACCGACGTGCAGGTGCTGCACGACAAGGGCAACTACATTTCCGCCGATTGGCAGAAATCGTTTCCTAATAACAGCTCGCCGTTCTACTCAACCACCGCGTTCCTTGTGCGCAAAGGCAACCCCAAGAACATTCAGGGCTGGGACGATCTGGCGCGTAGCGATGTAAAGGTCGTATTCCCTAATCCGAAAACCTCCGGTAACGGCCGCTATACCTATCTGGCTGCCTGGATGTACGCCAACAAGGCCTTTAACGGAGACGAGGCCAAAATCCGTGATTTGGTGGGCAAAATGCTGCGCAACGTCGCCGTATTCGACACCGGCGGGCGCGCTGCCACCACATCCTTCGTGGAACGTGAGCTCGGCGATGCTTTGATCACTTTCGAATCCGAAGTCAACCTGATTCGCAAGGAATACGGTGAGGACAATTATCAAGTGGTTGTTCCCAAGACCAGCATTCTCGCTGAGTTTCCGGTTGCCGTGGTCGACAAGGTTGTGAAAGCCAAGGGCACCGAGAAAGTTGCGAAGGCATATTTGGATTTCCTGTATGGCCCGCAGGCCCAGAAAATTCTCGCCAGCTATTACTACCGGGTCCATGACCCCAAGGTTAAGGCAGAATTTGCAGAACAATTTCCCCAGGTGGAGCTGCTTTCGGTAGAATCCGTGTTCGGCAGCTGGGACGCGGCCATGAAGCAACACTTCAATGCCGGTGGCGTGCTCGATCAACTGCTCAGGGAATCACGCCGCTAGCACACCGGAAACGACTGTGAACCAACGAAGTCAACGGGTACTGCCCGGTTTCACGCTCAGCCTCGGGCTGAGCGTTTTATTTATCAGCCTGGTCATTTTGCTGCCGCTCTGCACGCTGTTGTTGCAGACGACGCAGATGAGCTGGTCCGAATTCTGGTTTTCCATTACCGATCCCAGGGTGGTTGCCAGTTATAAGGTGACGCTCACCACTGCGGCCGCGGCCTCTTTGCTGAATGGCATCTTCGGTCTGCTGCTGGCCTGGATCCTGGTGCGTTACCGTTTCCCGGGCCGCACTATTCTGGATGCGCTGGTGGACTTGCCGTTCGCGTTGCCAACGGCCGTCGCGGGTCTGACACTGGCGTCTCTGTTTGCCGCGAACGGTTGGGTCGGCAGTTTGTTCGCGGATTATGGCATCAAGATTTCTTACACACAGGTAGGCATCGTGCTAGC
>CAYXVO010000011.1:0-6099 GCA_964467875.1 uncultured Pseudomonadales bacterium
AAAGCAACGGAAAAGCCAACGTAGCCCATGTAGAGCATGGGCGGATGCATGATCAGCCCCACATCCTGCAGCAGTGGATTGAGGTCCGCGCCATCAGCGGGCGGATTCGGCAGGTAGCGTGCAAACGGGTTGGAGGTCGCCAGCACAAACGCCATGAAGCCAATGGAGATCATCCCCATCACCGCCAGCACCCGGGCCACCATGTCCAGCGGCAGACGTCGGCTGAAGAGAGCCACGGCAACGGTCCAGCCGGTAAGAATCAGCACCCACAACAGGAGTGACCCTTCATGGCCGCCCCATACCGCACTGATCCGGTACTGGAGCGGTAGCAGACTGTTGGAGTGATTGGCGGCATAGGCCACGGAAAAATCGTTGGCCACGAAGGCCCAGACCAGGCACAGAAAGCTCACCAGGGTGAGTGCGAATTGCCCCGCTGCAAGCGGGCGCGCGTAGCCCATCCAGCCTTCATCGCGCATGAAGGTCCCGAGCAGGGGCACCACCGCGAGCACTATGGCGAAACAGAACGCCAGGATCAGGGCCAGATGGCCTAACTCTGGAAGCATGGTGTGCGATCCTCCCGGCGCCATCCGCCGTTACTGGGGCTAATACAAAGTCGGCGCGCTCAACCTGAACAGGCCATGCAATTTGCCGGGGTCAGGCAGTTTCGCCTGATCCCGGCACCATCAATAACTGTGCTGGCTTGCGGGTACTGCCGGCGGGACATCCTGTGCGGCAGGCTGCAAGCCCGCCGCCGTGGTCTGGCCTTGCGCCGCATTGGCGGCACCGGCCGCCCTGGCCAGTTCCAGAGACTCAGCCACCTCTGGCGGCATGTAGTTCTCATCGTGCTTGGCCAGCACTTCCTCGGCCATGAACACGCCCAGCTCGTCGAGGTGGCCCATGGCCACAATGCCCTGTCCTTCGCGGAACAGATCCGGCAGGATCCCCTGATAATGCACCCGGACCTTGGACTGGTAATCGGTCAGCTCAAACACCACATCCAGCGTTTCCAGATCCCGCCGGACACTACCCTCCACCACCATGCCGCCCGCCCGAATACGCTGCCCCGCAGGCACTTCGCCGTTGGAGATCTGAGTCGGGTTGTAGAACAGGTTGATATTCTCACTCAGAGCGTACAGTGCCAGCCCCACGGCGAGTGCCACACCGGCGACGATAAAGCTGACAATCCACAGGCGCTGCTTGCGTTGTGCGTTCATAGTCCTGCCTCCTCCCGCCGTAATCGCTGGCTCTGCTCGCGTAGAATCTGACGTCGCTGCATAACGGGCGCAAGCATGTTCACAATCAGCATTGCCAACACCACGCCATAACACAGCCACACATAAAGACCGTGGCCTCCCATGGCCAAAAATTCCGACACACTGCTAAAACTCATGGGAGCCCCCACCTTTCAACACGGAAATCAGTTCGATACGGGATTCATTGCACGCTGGAATCTACTGCCCCGCTTCCTGCCGGACCAGATCGCGCACCCATTGGGTACGCCGTTCCCGGGCCAGGATTTCATTACGGGTGCGCATAAACAGAACCAGGGCGAAATAACAGTAAAACCCGAGCACCATCACCAACAGCGGCAGCCACATATCCATGGGCATGGCCGGCTTTTCGGTGAGCGTGAAGCTCGCCGGCTGGTGCAGCGTGTTCCACCACTCCACCGAATACTTGATGATGGGAATATTCACCACGCCCACCAGCACCAGTACCGCCGTGGCCCGCGCCGACGCCACACTATCCTGGATCGCTGACTGCAACGCCATGACACCGAAATAAAGAAACAGCAGAATCAGCATTGCCGTCAGGCGGGCATCCCAGACCCACCAGGTGCCCCAGGTGGGCTTGCCCCACACCGCGCCGGTAAACAACGCAATAAAGGTAAAGGACGCACCAATGGGCGCCGCCGCCTTGATCACCATGTCGGTGAGTTTCATTTTCCACACCAGGCTGATCACCGCCGCCACCGCCATCATGATGTAGCAGGACTGCGCCACAAAGGCAGCCGGCACATGTACATACATGATGCGAAAACTATTGCCCTGCTGATAGTCGGCTGGTGCAAATGCCAGGCCCCAGACCGATCCGGCGGCAATCAAAAGGACACCGCCCCAGGCAAGCCAGGGTAGGCAGCGTCCTGCAATTTCATAAAACCATTTGGGCGAGCCGAGGCGGTAAAACAGAACCTTCATGTCGTTCTCTTGCTCAGAATTCGTTACTTTCTTTAGATGCCGTTACCTGGCTCAGGAATTCGTAATACTGATGCGTAATGCCGCCGCCGATGCCAGGGGCGACAGAGCCAACGCCAACATCAGAAAGGCCCCCAACAGGGCCAGGTAACCATTCACCGGCAGCCCGCTGGCCGCCGCACTGACGGTGCCCGCACCAAATACCAGGATCGGGATATACAGCGGCAAAACCAGCAGCGAAATCAGCACGCCACCGACCCGCAATCCGACCGTCAGGCCAGCGCCAATCGCGCCCACCAGGCTCAAAACCGGCGTTCCCAGCAGCAGCGTCAAACAGAGTACGCCGATCTGGGTGGCGTCCAGATGCATCATCAACCCCAGCACCGGGCTCAATACCAGCAGCGGCAGACCGGTCACCAGCCAATGCACGATCACCTTGGCCAGCACGATAACGGACAGTGGCGCCGGGCTCAACAGCAACTGTTCCAACGAGCCATCTTCAAAGTCGGCACGGAATAGACCATCCAACGACAATAAAGTTGCCAAAAGCGCCGCCACCCAGATGATTCCTGCCCCCGCCTCCACCAGAAACGTCCGTTCCGGGGTCACGCCCAGGGGAAACAAGCTGACTGCAATGACGAAAAACACTAAAGGATTGGCAAGATCCCGCCGGCGCCGATAGGCCAGCAACAAATCCCGCCGCAGGATTGCGCCAAACACCGCGCCCAGACCCGGGTACGCACTCATGACTCGCTCGCCTCCGCCTGACTGCCGCCCAGGCGGATCACGCGCAGGGCGCCGGGCAGGTTCAACGCATGGTGCGTGGTCAGAATCACCGCCCCGCCGGCCGCGGCCTTCTGTGCCAGCAAGGCTTCCAGTTGTGCCACGCCACGCCGGTCGATGGCCGTGAATGCCTCATCCAGCACCCAGAGGTCGGCCTCGGAAAGATACAGGCGCGCCAATGCCACCCGACGCTGCTGGCCGGCCGAGAGGGAATCGCAGGGCACGTGCTCGTAACCCTTCAGCCCCACCTGAGCCAGCGCCGCCAGCAGGGCCTGGTCGCTGGCCGGCTGGTGCAGGGCGCACCAGCTCCGGAGATTCTCCCAGGGGCTCAAGATCAGCTTGATGCCGGGCCGGTGCCCGAGATACAGAAGTGACGCCAGAAAATCCGGCCGGGCCTGGGCCATACTCTGGCCCCGCCAATAAAGCTCGCCATCCCAGGCCTGCAACAAGCCGCCCAGGATCTTCAACAAGGTTGTCTTGCCGGCGCCATTCGGCCCCTCGATCTGCACCACCTCGCCCGCGTTGACCTGAAAGCCGAGATTCTCGAACAGCATCCGGTCATCCCGCTCACAGGAGAGATTCTCGGCACGCAGCAATTCCGCGCTCATGCCGGCGTCCGCCCTGGAATTGGGTCCGCGCGAAGCCACGCTGGGGCCGCGAAAATCATTGGTGCACAAGAGGAGTGATCGTTGTCGCTCACGGGATCATGGACAGCCGTAAATAAATTAGCGCGCATTATAGCGGGTGCCTGGGCGAAACCCTAGGTCGGGATTCAGCGACGGGTTAGCCAGAGACCCTGCCCTGCGAACATCGCTTGAACTACACTACTAGTGGCTTGCAGCGATCTCAACCCGCCCCCCCATCCTTAATCACGGTTTCAGCGGATTCATTGATGACAATCAACAACGCCGGCAGTTCAGCCGCTGGCACCCCGGCAAACTGGCGTGAACTGGCATCCATTCGATCTGGCGGTGCAGGCACTGTGCCTGCCGCCGAATGGAAAGTCGGTGACACCCTGTCAGCCCGGGTACAGGCCCTGCTGCCAGCTTCGACCGAGCCGCCAGCACCGGGTCAGTCAGCACCTCAAGCCCGACTGATCCTGGAAATTAGTGGTCGCCTGGTGGAAGTGCAGGCGAACCTGGCACAATTGCGACCGGGAGACCATCTCACGGTGACGTTTCAGCCCAACCAGCAACTGCTCCTTGAAACCAAAAACAATGCGCCCCTGCTGGTCTCGGCGCTGAAAGCGCTGTTGCCCCAGAGCCTGCTGACGTCGCTCTCGGTCCCCGCGGCCACACGTCCGGTGGCGGACGCGCTGAACCGGGTCATGCCCATGCAGGGCCGGTTACTGGACAGCCTGATCCGCCTTCTCGGCGCGACCTCGCCCGACGCGGACCCGAAACTGGCCCAGGCCCTGCGACAATTACAACAGGCCATTCCCCAGCGAAGCCAGGTGGTCACCGGCGAAGGCCTGAAACAGGCCCTGCGTCAGAGCGGGGCATTCAGCGAGGCGCGTCTGCTGGCCGCCACGCCCCCTGGAGAGCCGCCACGCTCACCCGATCTCAAGCAAGCGTTGATACAGCTGTTCGTCGCGCTAGCCCGCACAGGCACCCCGCCTACCGCCGCCTCCCCTCCGTTGCAGCCCTGGCAGGCACCCAACGAAACGGTGGCACAGCCCCTGCTCTTTCCCCACCCACATTTCCTCGGCGCACAGCCCCGCCCGGAGAAGAGCGAGACCTGGTCGACCGGAGAGCTGCTGAAAATCGTGGCGCAGGCGCTGGCACGCATTCAGACCACGCAACTGAACAGTGTTCAGCAACAAGCCGATCCGGACGGCCCACGTATTAATACCTGGCTGATTGAATTGCCGGTTTTGGCGCCGCCCCACCTCAACCTCTTCCAGGTTCGGATCGACGAAGAGCAGCAACGAGCGGCAGCGGGTAAGTCCAAAGCCAAGCCGGAAAGTGTCTGGCGTATTACCCTCTCCTTCGATTTGGCCCCACTCGGCCCGCTGTACAGTCTGGTGCGTCTGCAACGGGGGAAAATTTCCTCGACCTTCTGGTCGGAGCGCAGCGATATCCGTGACCTGTTGGAGCGAGAACTACCCCATCTACGCCAGGCGCTGACGAAGCTCGGTCTGGACGTTGAATCCTTGGAAGCCTTGCAGGGCCAGCCCAGTTTCACCCAAACCAAGCTCGAAACCCGATTAATCGATGTGCGTACCTGAGAGACGGCCATGAAAAATCCTGACCAGAAAGCAGTGGCCCTGAAGTATGGTGGTAAGGGCGCCCCCAAGGTAACCGCAACCGGTGAAGGCGCGCTGGCCGAGGAAATTATTCGTATCGCACGCGACGCGGGCATTCCTCTCTACGAAAACCCGGAACTGGTGAGTGTGCTGTCGCAACTGGATCTGGGAGAAGAAATTCCGGAAACCCTCTATCGGGTCATGGCGGAAATTATCGCCTTTGCCTATTACATCCAAGGCAAGGTCCCGCCATCGCCGCAATCCTGAGCCACCGTATTAGCCCCGCTCCTCCACCTGCGGCAAGGTGTTCTGCCAGAAATCGACACAGGCGCCCAGGCAGGCAAACAAGTCCACCTCCAGCATATCAGGCGTTTCATCCTGTTCGGCGACGTTCGCCAGCAGCCTTAGCTGAGGAATACTCTTGAGCAATTCGCTGATGGTGGGGTTGGTTAAACCTTCATCCCCTGGCAGGGTGTGTGAGCTGATCGCCGCCTTGGCATAGTTGAAGTCCCGTACGACGCGCCGCAGGATGCGGATGCCCAGCTCCGTGTGTTCCAGGGTCAGCTGCCGGCAGACATCCTGTCCCGTCACCAGTTCGAGGAAGTGATCCGCCGCCCAGGCCGCTAACAGAAAACGCCGTTTCAGCTCCGGCTCGGAGGCCGCGCCGCCCATATAGGCATATAGTTCCGCCTCGAACTCCCGGTAGGCGGGCAGAACGACTTCTTTGAAATATTGGATTTGTTCGGCAACTGATGCGTGCATGGATTTCCATTCTCGTCGCGCTCGTCCTAGACATTGTGCTGTTTTCCCGTCGCGCTGTAACCCCTGGCATTCCTTCTCACGCCTCTGGCGAACGAACACCCTACACATAGGTCT
>CAYXVO010000011.1:6109-13188 GCA_964467875.1 uncultured Pseudomonadales bacterium
ATAGTCAGTACTTATCCCGTTCGACTCACGCGTGCACACCCACACTCTTGGCATTTCAGCTGTATTGATATACAGTATTTGCCATGTCATATGCCAGCCCCCGTTCACCAGCAACCGGATCGACAATGGATTTCCTGTTTGATATTCAACAACTGCGGAGGCGGATTCACGAAAGCCTGTGCCAGCTAGGCCGGGCCCAGGAAGCCGAATATCTCCATGCCGCACTAATCACGGCCTGCCCCACACTGATTGCCACCGGCAGTGGCCGTGAGGCCGTGGTCTACCGGATGGACGGCTATGCCATTGTGGTAACGGATCGCACAGGCTGCCGGATTCCGCTCAAGGATGACTGGCTGATCGGGGTTTATGCGGGAGAACTCTCCAATCTGTCGGAAGAAATCCTGCTACTGGAATGTGATCACTAGTGGACGCGGCCCAGCCCTCTACTAGCCCGTCATCGGGCTAGTAGAGGGCTGGGGGGACTGGTTTTGGAGGGTTCGTTGCGAGGGCTGGTTGGAGGACAAGCCATCAGACGACGGAACGTTGACGGTGCAACGCGGCCACCAGCTCTGCCTCGGGGCGCGACAGGCCGCAGCCCGCCACCAGATCATCCACATCGGCACCCAGCCCCAGCAAGCGGGCCGCCTCACTGTAGGAGACCTTGACCGGATCGCTGAGCGACAGCTCCTGGGTCCGTCGCTCCGTATCCTGCAGGCGCTGCTCAACCGTGAGTAGCTTGCGACCAACCCCCAGGGTTCCGCTGCTGAGGCCCGTCAGCTCCTGCTCAAGCGCCGCCAGCCGGCTTTCCGCCGCCCGCTGCTGCTGGCGCAGACTGTGCCGCAGCCAGGCCACATATCCCATCAGGCCTGCCAGCAACACCAGGGTGCCCGCCTGAATCAGGGTTTCAATTTCCGGGAATGGCATGGTCGCACCTCGCGTTAAATACTTTCCAGTTCCGCCCACTCTTCATCGCTGAGCATTTTTTCAAATTCGACCAGGATGATGAGTTCGCCATTCTTGTTGCAGACGCCCTGAATGAACTTGGCGCTTTCTTCGTTACCAACATGGGGCGCGGTTTCAATCTCGGACTGGTGCAGGTAGATCACCTCCGCCACGGAATCCACCAGTACGCCGACCACCTGGCTGTCGATCTCGATCACCACGATTCGGGTGTGGTCGCTCACCTCCGCCTCGATCAGACCAAAGCGCTTGCGCGTATCGATCACCGTGACCACGTTACCGCGCAGGTTGACGATGCCCAGCACATAATCCGGCGCACCCGGCACCGGGGCAATTTCGGTGTAACGCAGCACTTCCTGAATGCGCATGACATTAATGCCATAGGTTTCCTGATCCAGCTTGAAGGTAACATACTGCAGGACCGGATCCTCGGCGACTTGGGCGCTCTGCCCGGACAGGGAAGCCATACTAAAAACCTCTTGTGGAATAATGCAGGAACGCCATGAAACCTCGTTGCCTGAGCGACGTGGCGCGGAATCCAAAACGGAGCCGCGCCGTGACTCAGGACCGTCAAAATTCCATCAGACAGACCTTCTTACTATAGAACAGGGCAGGATCTATGCCAGCTTCGACCTCCTGCCCTCTATGGATTTATTACAACCTATTGCAACATGGCCTTATCCCAAGCGCTTGCGGCGTTCACTTTCCTGGAGCAGCCGATCGAGCGCCTCCATGTCCAGCACCGCACACATCTGCTCCACCAGCGTACCCGCCAGCCAGGGCCGCTTGCTGCGCTCCGTCCGCCAGCGCACGGCGTCGGGCTGGACCCGAAACGACTTATCCACCGCATCGCACGCCAGGCCCCATTCGGAGCCGTTGATCCGGATCACATACCGCATCTGCTTGGCGTAGTCGGTCACCTGCCGCTCCGGCATGACCCAACGCGCCGTATCCACCACCCGCAAATTGCCGTGGACCGTCGGCATCAGGCCAAGCAGCCAGTCGGGCATGCCGGGCAGCGGCGTCAAATCCCCGGCGTCTTCCACCGCATGTATGCCACCCAGACAAACGAGCGGAACCGCCAGTTTCAGGCCGGCCACATTAAAGAGCAGGCACTCGAAGCGATCCTGCGCCCACTGGGGGCGCCCATTGTCCAACCAATGATTGACCGGGGCGGCCACCGGGGCCAAGACCGGTTGTTTGGCCAGATCAGCCGCCACCGACCCTGTTTCAACGGCAGATTTAGCTTCCGCGACTGGTTTAGCTTCAGCGACAGATTTAACGTCAACGATGGGCCTAGCATCAATGGCAGGTTTCGCTTCAACGACAGGTTTCGCTTCAACGACAGGCTTGGCAACCGGCGCCGGCGGTGCCTGCATTGGCAGCGAACGGAGCAACGTTTGCTGGAGCGCCTGCTTTTGCGCCTCGGGTAATTCATCGGCGGACGCCTGCGTCAGCACCGGTCGTTCCGCTATCCGAGCCTCGGGTTCAGTGGAGGTCCGCTTGGCGGACGGGTTCAGTAACGCCGACAGATATTCTTCGAGCGCTTGCTGCGGCTTGATGGTTGAGTTCTTCTTGGGCATCGCGGAACCGAAAATAAGTAGGAACGAACCACCGACAAGCGCGGCGGCAATCTCACAACCGGGCGTCAGGCTCCCAGCGCATCCAGCTCGGCGGCCCGCCGACGATCCTCCTGCTCGGCCGCCGGCTCCTGGAGAAACGCCAGCAACCGGCCATAGGCACGCACGCCATGGGTGTGCTTGTCATAGGCCGATGGCGCCAGGCCTTCCAGACTGGCGCCGCGAAACTTGGTATCAATGGGAATTGGATAGGGAAACACCGCCTTGTCATACAGGCGCAAAAGCTCGCGAAAACTCTGGGTGGAGGCCTGGGTGCGGCGGTCGAACATGGTCGGAATAATGGTGTACGGCAGCGCCAGGCCCTGGGACTTCGTGACCAGTTGCAAGGTATGCATCATCCGCTCCAGTCCCTTGATGGCCAGGAACTCGGTCTGCACCGGCATCAGCACCCGGTGGCTGGCGGCCAGCGAATTCACCATTAAAAGGCCGAGAGACGGCGCATTGTCCAACAACACGTAATCGAAATCCTCAGCCAGCAACCGCAGGGTCTTGGCGATGATAAGCCCCATCCCTTCCACCGTCGCGATACGCCGCTCCAGCGTTGCCTGAGCAGTGGATGCCGGCAACAGGAACAGGCCGGGGCAATTGGTTTCGCGGATGACCTGCGCGGCGATTTCCTCCACCACGCCCTCTTCCTGAAACAGATCGAATGCGGTGCCTTCCAGAAAATCAGGGTCCAGGCCAAAATAGCCCGTCAGTGAACCCTGTGGATCGAGATCCACCATCAGCACGCGCTTGCCCTGCTGTGCGAGCAGCCCTCCCAGAGCCACGACGGTCGTGCTCTTGCCCACGCCGCCCTTTTGATTGGCCACTGCCCAAATTCGCACGCTGTTACCTCATAAACTTCGATGGCAGACCACACATTACGACCGCATCACAGCGGTTACGGCCGCATGGTCAGTCGCACTTTTTCATCCTTGCCGATCAACAGCACCACGCGTCGATTGCGAGCACGCCCCTCGGCCGTGCTGTTGCTGACAATGGCTTGGTTTTCACCATAGCCGACTGCGGCCAAACGCTCCGGCGCAACACCGTTGTGAATCAGCATCTGCACCACGGCCGCCGCCCGCGCACTGGATAACTCCCAGTTAGATGGGTAGACCGACGTCGCGATGGGAACATTATCGGTAAAACCCTCCACCAGCACTGCATTGGGATAAGCCTGCAGCACCAGGGAGATTTCGTCGATCAGCGGAAACGCCTCATCGTTGGGCACCGCATCGCCGCTTGAAAACAGGAGGCTATTACGTAGCGAGAGTTCGATCCAGTTCTCGCTCTCCGTGAGCGTGACCAATCCTTGATCCATCAGATCCGTCAGGCGCGCGCTCAACTGGTCGGCAATCGCCTCCAGACGCCGCGTCGGATCGACCGGACCCGCCAGGACCTCCGGCGTCGCGATCATGGGCACCGTCTCCGCCGGAACGGGCGTGCCGGGAACAGGTTCACCGACCTCCACGGGCGTCAGGCTACGCTGGGCCGCGTTGAAAATACCGTCCAGACTTGCGGACAGAACCTTGTATTTACCTTCGTTCACCGAGGAAATGGAATACATCACCACGAAGAACGCAAACAGCAGCGTGATGAAGTCCGCATAGGACACCAACCAGCGCTCCCGGTTCTGCTCTTCCTCCTGGCGGCGACGACGACGCATACCTGGCTGCGTTCCTTATGAGTGAATAAAGCTGTTACTGAATAAAGCTATCAGTGAAAAAAGCTATCAATAAATAAAACTATCAATGAATAAAACTATCAATGAATAACGCTATCAATGAATAAAGCTCTGCATCTTCAATTCGATGGCTCGGGGATTCTCCCCTTCAGCCACGCCGATCAGACCTTCGATGACCATCTCCCGATATTGGGCTTCCCGCTCCACCAGGCTCTTCAGCTTGCCGGCAATGGGAAAGAACAGCAGGTTGGCGAACGTCACGCCGTAAATGGTGGCGACAAAAGCCGTGGCGATGCCAGGTCCGAGCGTTGAGGGGTCTTCCAGGTGCTGCATGACATGGATCAGCCCCAACACCGCGCCGATAATGCCGATGGTCGGCGCATAGCCGCCCAAACTGTCATAAACCTTGGCGCCCGCCAAGTCACGCTGCTCACGCGCGGTTAACTCCAGTTCCAGAACATTACGAATTGCCTCGGGTTCGGCACCATCCACCAGCAACTGGAGCCCCTTGCGGGCAAACAGATCACGTTCGGTTTCCGCCGCATTCTCCAGTCCCAGCAGGCCGTCACGACGAGCCGTGGTACTCCAGGCAATCACCTTGCGCATGGCTTGAGCAAAATCGAGCGGCGGCGGCTGGACGATCCAGCGTAACTGATTCCCCGCATGACGCAGGGTTACCAGTGAGGTCTGCAGCAAGGTGGCACCAAAGGTGCCACCTACCACGATGATCGCGGCGGGCAGGTTCAACAGCGCGCTGATGCTGCCACCTTCAATCGAGTTGCCGCCAATAATTGCGGCAAAGGCCAAAACGACCCCGATGAGGCTCAGGATATCCATGACATGGATACCGCTGAGTTAACAGATACCTCGGTGCTAACAGATACCTCGGTGCTAACAGACTCCAAAGCGTTACAGCACACTGCTTACAAGCCTCCCGCTAAACTCGTCCAGACTCAGGACCTCATCGGACAGGCCTGCTTTCGCCACCACCATGGGCATGCCATAGATCACACTGCTGGCTTCGTCCTGGGACCAGATCGTCGAACCCGACGCTTTGAGCATGCGGCAGCCTTCCCGGCCGTCCGCCCCCATGCCGGTGAGGATGATCCCAAGCACTTTGCCAGGGAAGCATTTGGCGGCCGAACCGAAGGTAATATCCACGCAGGGTTTGTAATTCAGGCGATCGTCACCCGGCAGAATCTTCACACGCCCGGTACCGCCGACACGTTCGATCATCATTTGCTTGCCGCCAGGAGCCAGCAGGGCCACGCCCGGCTGCAAAAAATCCCCGTTTTCCGCCTGTTTGACTCGAATCCGGCATAACTTATCGAGGCGCTCGGCAAATGCCGGCGTAAAGGATGCCGGCATGTGCTGTACCAGCACGATCGGTGCCGGAAAATCGGCGGGCAGTCCCATCAGAACCCGTTGCAGGGCAACCGGGCCGCCTGTCGAGGTACCGATGGCCACTAGTTGATACTTGGTTGGTGGGGTTCTCTTGAGCGAGCCCGCCGGGCGCGCAACTGTTTCACTCACGCCGTCCACCGGCGCTGCGGAGGAACGCGTCAGGGCGCTGGCGCCGGTACCCAGGGTCGGTCCGCGCCCATCCAACGTGGTTTGGGTCGTGCGAGCCATGCGATACCGGGCGCGGGCCACGGTGCGAATCCGCTGGCTCAACACCTCGCGCATCCGTTCCGTATCCCGGGCAATATCTTCGAAATTCTTGGGTAGAAAATCGACCGCGCCGGCTTCCAGCGCATCCAGGGTAACCCGGGCGCCTTCATGGGTCAGTGACGAGAACATCAGCACCGGCGTAGGTGCTAGCCGCATGATTTCCCGTAGCGCCGTAATGCCGTCCATCATGGGCATTTCATAATCCATGGTCACGACATCGGGACGCAACTTGAGAACCTGCTCGATGGCCTCCCGGCCGTTGGATGCGGTGCCTACGACCTGAATGGTGCTGACGGGCTGCAGTATTTCAACGATACGGCGCCGAAAAAACCCCGAATCATCCACCACCAATACATTTACGGGCATATGGCCCTCCTGCAACGTCGACGTGACCAAACCGAGCGGCGCCAGACAGTCGATTCACCAAGACTCACAGGAGTTGACTCAGGGTACCGGTACCGCAATCGGTTCACGCTCCAGCTCAGTATGGCCCAAAATTTCAGACGCTGCCGACCCCGGCCCGCGCCGTGCGCGCATACCGGCTCAACAGACCTGGAATATCCAGGATCAACGCCATTCGTCCGTCGCCAGTAATAGTGGCCCCGGCCATGCCTGGCGTGCCATGGAGCATCGCACCAAGCGGCTTGATGACGACCTCTTCCTGGCCGACCAACTGATCAACCACGAAGCCGACCTTTTTCGTACCCACGGCTACGATCACCACATGAGCCATGCCTTCCACGCGCTTCTGCCACGCCGTTCCCTTGATCAGCCAGCGCTTGATGTGGAACAGCGGATAGACGCTTTCACGAACGACAATGCACTCCTGGCCGTCCACGATATTGGTGCGGCTGATATCCAGATGGAAGATCTCCACCACGCTCACCAGTGGCAAGGCAAACGACTGATTACCCAGCATCACCATCAGCGTCGGCATGATCGCCAGCGTCAGGGGCACCTTGATGAGGATCTGCGACCCCTGACCCAGCTTGGAGTGGACCGAGATGGAACCATTCAGCTGAGCGATTTTGGTTTTCACCACATCCATGCCCACGCCACGGCCGGACACGTCGGAAATCTCCGTCTTGGTCGAAAATCCAGGGGCAAAAATAAGACTGAAACATTCAGTCTCGGTCAAA
>CAYXVO010000011.1:13198-17109 GCA_964467875.1 uncultured Pseudomonadales bacterium
CTCCACCGCCTTGCGGCGCAGGACATTGGGGTCCATGCCGGCGCCATCATCCTCGATGGACAGCAGAATATGGTCACCTTCCTGCTCCGCCGCCAGCACCACGTGTCCCATGCGGGGCTTGCCGTTGCGCTCTCGCACATCCGGTGCTTCGATGCCGTGGTCGACGGCATTGCGCACCAGATGCACCAGCGGGTCAGACAGAGCCTCCACCAAGTTCTTGTCGAGATCGGTCTCCTCGCCCTTGAGAACCAGATTGATCTCTTTCTTCAGGCTGCGGGCGAGATCGCGCACAACCCGTGGAAAACGCCCGAACACCTTCTTGATCGGCTGCATCCGGGTCTGCATCACGGCTGCCTGCAAGTCGGCGGTGACCACGTCCAGATTGCCGACCGCCTTAACCATCTGCTCGTCGCCACTTTCGTCACCGAGACGCTTCAAGCGATTACGCACCAACACCAGCTCGCCCACCATATTCATGATGTCATCCAAACGCTTGGTGTCGACCCGTACCGTGGTTTCTGCGGCCAGCGCGCCCTGGCCATCCTTGCTGGCGGCAACCACACCCTTGGGAGCGGCACCGTCGTCTTGCTCTTCACGGGATTTTGCGGCGGGCTGCGCCACCTGGGGAGTCGTCTTGGCAGCTGAGACGGGCGCGGGCGTTACGGGTGCGGCAGGTGCCGTCAGCGGCTCAGGTTTGGCCTGGGAAGCCGGCACCGAAGGTCCTTTGCCAGTACCATGCAACTGGTCCAGCAGGGATTCAAACTCATCATCGCTAATCAGACCGCCCGCGTTGCCGCTGTCAGCAGAGGACGCTTCGCCAGCAGACTGCCCGGGCTCCGCTGCCGGCGACGCAGCGCTGAACTTGCCCTTACCATGCAATTGGTCGAGCAGTGCCTCGAATTCATCGTCGGTGATTTCGCCACTGACGGGCGCGTCAGTCGATGTCGTCGGAATAGATTGGGCCGGAACAGAGGTATCCAGGGCCGCCTCCGGGTTGAAGCGTCCCTTGCCATGGAGCTCATCCAGCAAGGCCTCAAACTCATCTTCACTGATGTCTTCGCTGGCACCGGACGGGACGCCAGCCTCGACAGGCTCGGAATCGACCGAATCCAGGGCACTCAGCAGACGTTCGAATTCCGCATCCGTGATGTCGCCGCCAACGGCGGACTCTGTCACTGTCGACTCTGTCACTGTCGACTCTGTCACTGCCGGCTCTGCCACTACAGGAGCAGCAACCTCGACGGTCGGCTCCGCGGCTGTTACCACCGAGGCATCTTCCGCTTCACCTAGACGCGCCAATGCGGCAATCAAATCGGGGCTGGCGGCTGCAGGTTCCTGCATCTGCTTGACCTGATCGAACATTTCATTGACCGTGTCGAGCGCCTGCAGCACCACGTCCATCAACTCAGGCGTTACACGGCGCTTGCCGTTACGCAAAAGGTCGAATACGTTCTCGGCCGCATGGCAGCATTCCACCAACGCGTCCAACTGCAGGAAGCCCGCACCACCCTTGACCGTGTGGAAACCACGAAAAATCGCGTTCAACAGCCCACTGTCATCAGGGTGCTGTTCCAGATCCACCAACTGTTCGGACAGCTTTTCCAGAATCTCGCCGACTTCCACCAGGAAGTCTTGCAGGATCTCATCATCAGCCTGAAAACTCATGAACCCTTCCTCAGAAACCTAGGCTTGAGAGCAGATCATCGACATCGTCCTGGCTGGACATCACGTCCGACCGTCCAGCGGTGTTGACCTGTGGTCCCTCGCCCTGCAGCACATCGGGCGTTTCGTTGATGCCGATGTCATGCTTGACACCTGTCATCTGGTCGACTTTGCTGGCCATGGTGACCAGGCGAACCAGATTCTCTTCTACTTCACGCACCAGCGTGGTGACCTTCTGGATCACCTGCCCGGTCAGGTCCTGATAATCCTGCGCCAACAGAATTTCCGACAGGTTGCCGCACACCTGGTCGCTCTTGGTCACCATGTCATTGAGAAAGGTGTCCAGACGCCGATACAGGACTCTGAATTCGTCGGGAGACAATTGGCGCCGTCCCAGCTTCTGCCATTCGGTCCGCAACAGGTGAGCTTCGCTTTTCAGATCACCCGCAAGCGGCATGCTGGCTTCCACCAAATCCATGGTGCGGTTGGCCGCGTTATTGGTCAGATTAACCACATAGGACAGACGGTCGGATGCATCCGCGATCTTGGACACTTCCTCCTGCTGGCGCTGGGTGACGCTAGGGGAGTCAATATGAAAATTGACGATCGCCTGATGCAGGCTACGGGTCAGACGGCCCACTTCGCGATAAAGGCTGCGATCCCGGGTTTCGTTCATCTCGGAGATGATACGCATGGCATCGGACAATTCGCCGTTGCCGACGACCGTCACCAGGTCCTGGGCTTGTGCCCGTAGGATGCCTTCAAACTCGTCCGTCTCGTCGTCTGCACAGTTACCGTCTGCACGGTTTCCGTCTACATAGCTATCGTGTTTCTGGTCAGTCATTACCGCGGCCTATTGTTAGATCTTATCAAGACTCGATACGTTCGAAGATTTTTTCGATCTTTTCTTTCAACACAGCGGCGGTAAAAGGCTTAACCACGTATCCGTTCACACCGGCCTGAGCGGCCGCCACGATCTGCTCCCGTTTGGCCTCGGCAGTCACCATCAGCACCGGTAGGTTTTTCAGCGCGGCATCCGCGCGGATGACCTTGAGCAGGTCGAGCCCTGTCATTCCGGGCATGTTCCAGTCCGTCACCAGAAAATCGAACTTGCCCGTTTTCAGCATCGGCAGCGCCGTATTGCCATCGTCTGCTTCCTCGGTGTTGGTAAACCCCAAGTC
The DNA here is from genome assembly GCA_964467875.1 of uncultured Pseudomonadales bacterium. Lineage (GTDB taxonomy): Bacteria > Pseudomonadota > Gammaproteobacteria > Pseudomonadales > Oleiphilaceae > JAEZAA01. The sequence goes on from CAYXVO010000011.1 coordinate 16,042, forward strand.
TCTCAGCAGATTCTTAATGATCCGTCTCATGGTGGAAAAATCATCCACCACCAGGATCTTCATATTTTTGTCCAATGCGACCTCCAAAATGCCGACAAAGGAAAACCGTTGCCGTCCAGAACTGCTAACCAATAGCCACAATGTTCACGCAAGGCCCGACGTTTACGTCAGTAACAAGGTTTACGTATGTAACAATGTCTATAGTCTAGCTGGCTCGGAACGGGCTTCCAGTTTTCTAATACGTAATTTATGTAAGGAAAAATTTCGACGTCGACCGCCAGCAACAGACACGGCCCGAAACGGCGCCAACTCTGCCACGGGTACCATGCCGGCGCCCAAACGGAAACAGGTGGATCTAACGCCAGTCCGCCAGGCGTGAACGCAAGCGTAGCGTCGTTTGACTCAGGATTTGACTGACCCGGGATTCACTGACCGACAATACTTCGCCGATCTCCTTGAGATTGAGCTCTTCATCATAGTAAAGCGACAGCACCAGTCGCTCCCGCTCTGGGAGTGCGCCGATGGCGTCCGCTAGACTTTTCTGAAAATCTCGGCGCTGCAGCCCTTCATAGGGGCCGGGAAGGTCCTCTCCAACGGATTCCGTGACGGCTTCACCGTTGTCGACTAATTCTTCGAAACTAAACAGGCGCCCCCCTGCACTATCCTGCAGGGCAGCGTGATAATCGTCCAGACTCATGCCCAGTTCGTGCGCAACTTCGCTGTCCTGGGCGTCACGACCGGTGCGGTTTTCGACGGCGCGAATCGCCTCGGCAATGCGGCGCCCGGCACGATGCACCGAGCGAGGCACCCAGTCCCCCTTGCGGATTTCATCCATCATCGCACCGCGAATCCGGATTCCGGCATAGGTTTCAAAGGAGGCGCCCTTGCCCGGCTCGTACTTTCGCGCGGCCTCCAACAGGCCGATCATGCCCGATTGAATCAGGTCATCGAGCTGCACGCTGGAGGGCAGGCGCGCCATCAAGTGATGGGCGATACGCTTGACCAGCGGCGCGTGTTGACGAAGGAGCTGGTCACTGTTTTCCAAACGCGTGTCAGAGTACATCATCA
>CAYXVO010000011.1:17119-19023 GCA_964467875.1 uncultured Pseudomonadales bacterium
TCATCAGACCGCTTGCTACTGCCATTGCCAACCCGGTTGTATGTGAACAATCAGCCTTGAACCAGACGTTCCACAAAAAACTCCAGATGCCCTCTGGGCGAGGACGGCAGCGGCCAGCTATCGACCTTCTGCGCCAGTAACCTGAACGCCTGCGACGCCTTGGCGCGGGGATAAGCGTCATAGACCGCGCGCTGACGCTGCACGGCCTTCTTGACCATGTCGTCCTGGGGAATACTTCCCACATATTGTAGCGCAACCTCAAGGAAGCGCTCGGTCACCTTGGACAACTTGCTGAACACCATGCGTCCGTCCTGCTCGGTTTTCACCATATTGGCCAGCACCCGAAAGCGAAACAGGCCATAGTCACGGTTGAGCAGCTTGATCTGTGCATAGGCATCGGTGATAGAGGTCGGCTCATCCGTCACGACCACCAGGACTTCCTGGGCGGCCCGGACGAAACTCAGCACGCCTTCGGAAATGCCGGCGGCAGTATCGATGATCAGCACATCGAGATCGTCACTCAATTCGCTGAAGGCATTGATGAGCCCAGCATGCTCCTGCTGCCCCAAACTGGCCATGCGCTGGGTACCGGAGGAGGCGGGCACAATCTTGATGCCGCCCGGTCCTGTCACCAAGACCTCTTTCAGACTGCACTCGCCCGCCAGCACGTCCTCAAGGTTGCGATTGGCGCTGATACCCAACAGGATATCGATATTGGCCAGCCCCAGATCCGCATCCAACAAAACCACGCGACGGCCCATCTCCGCCAGGGCCAGAGACAGATTAATGGAGACATTACTCTTACCCACGCCCCCCTTGCCGCCGGCGACTGCAATTACTTGTACCGGATGTTGCTTGCTCATGCCGGCGCTTGACTCCTTAGTCTCAAATTCGTTGGTTCCGGTGTCTCAGCCTGTGCGAATCTATCCGCACAGCACCGGTTTCACCACAGCGTAGAAGAAGAATAGACGTTAGACCACGAGTTCGCGCCCAAACACACCCGACTCGCGTTCCGTTGCGTCTTCCCCGCTGACATTCAGCAGGCGACTTACCAACTGACTGGCGCGGGCCTGATGAATATCGTCTGGAATTCTCTGGCCATCGGTTACGTAGGCCACCGGCAGGCTATTCAGCACAGCCAGGCTCAACGCTTCGCCCAGAGTCATGGCTTCGTCCAGCTTGGTGATGATACAGCCCGCCAGCCCAACAGTCTTGTAGCCGTGATAGGTGGACTTCATGACCTGTGCCTGGTTAATGGCCGCGACCACCAGGAAGTTCTGAATGCGGTGGCGGGACGACTTCAACTCGTTCAACTGCTGCCCCCAAGCCGCATCATGGTGATTGAGGCCCGCGGTATCGATCAGTACCAGCTTCTTGCCGCGCAATCCGTCCAGCACCTGATCCAGTGAATTCTTGTCATCCACCGCATGCACCGGAATACCCAGAATCCGCCCCAGGGCCAGCAGTTGCTCATGGGACGCAATGCGATAGCGATCGGTCGTTACCAGGGCGATGCTCTTGGCACCGTGCTTAAGCACATGACGTGCGGCCAGCTTGCCGATTGTAGTGGTTTTGCCGGATCCGGTCGGGCCTAACAAAGCGAATACACCGCCCTGCTCGATCAGTTCAGGTTCAATGGTTTTCAGGGAGCGGGTCAGCAGCGCCATCACGTAGCGCCAGGCAGTCGGCACATCGTTGTTGCCGGTAACTTTGCCCAGCAGCTTCTTTTGCAACTGGGGCAGAATTCCCAGCCGGCTCAAACGTTCCTCGATCTCCCGTTGAAGATCGTTACCGCGAGTCTGCAGCTGCTGGGTCAGCAACTCTTTCAGCATCATGATTTCCGAACGCATTTCAGCCAGCGCATCGGGTGTGCTGATGGCCGGCACGTTCGTGGCAGCGGAATG
>CAYXVO010000012.1:0-7056 GCA_964467875.1 uncultured Pseudomonadales bacterium
GATCAGGTAACGACCAATCTCGCCGAGGTGCGCCTGACGCCGCAACCCGTCCTCAGCTCCTGAATTCCTCATCGCACACCGATCGCGCACCGGCCAAGGCTGGCTACCTCACCAGCCCTGGCCCCCATTTTTATCGGTTTTACCGCAAGCCCCTCACCTGCCCAGCACAGCGGGCGGTCACCAACTATACTGCTTGCTTTAGTAGCGCCCAGCGCGCCAAGCCCGATGCACCACCCGAGGAATGCAATGAAGCTGTGCCCCATCTGTAAGCGCGAATACGAGACCGGCAGCCAGTGTCCGGTTGAAGGCGCCACCCTGATCGACGCGGTTCGCACGGACCCCATGATCGGTCAGGTCCTGAAAGGCATGTATCAGATCGAAAGCGCCCTGTCCGAGGGCGGCATGAGCCAAGTGTACGTGGCCCGGCAACTGACCCTGGACCGGTTGGTGGCCGTCAAGCTGTTGCGGGCCGGCGTGGACGATCATGACTTCATCCAACTGTTCTTTCGTGAAGCCCGCATCGCCAGCCAGCTGAACCATCCCAACGTGGTGAACGTGATCGACTTCGGCAACACCGAGAGCGGCATGGTGTTTTTGGTGCTGGAATACCTGCGGGGCGAGTCCCTGGGTGAACTGGTGGAAAAGCGTGGCGGGCTGCCGCTGGAAAACCTGCTATGGGTGATGGAGCAGATTGGCGCAGGCATTCAGGCCGCCCATCACCTCAACATCGTGCATCGCGACCTCAAGCCCAGCAACGTGGTGGTGGCGCGCTTGTCCGGTGACGCGGCGGTGGCCAAGATCCTCGATTTCGGGATCAGCAAACCGCTCGATGAACAGGACATGAAATATACCCGCATGGGTGTCGTCATGGGCACACCCGGTTATCTGGCACCGGAGCAGATCGAAGGTCGGCGGGAGATCGATCGGCGCGCCGATATTTATGCCCTGGGCGCCATCCTTTATTACCTGATCACGGCACGGCGCCCCTACGACGGCGAATCCAGCCAGATCATCATGAACAAGCAGCTCGCCGGCCCACCCAGCGGGTTGCAGCACACGCAAATCCAGGATGTGCGCAACCGGCGGTTCGAACCCGTCATTCTGAAAGCCATGGCGCTGGACACCGCCCAGCGCTATGGCCAAGTGTCGGAGCTGCTCGACGACCTGCGGCGCTACGCCCAGGAGGTCGCGCCCAGCCAGTCGGATTTCACCCAGGCTATCAGCAGTGAGATGCTCGCTGGCGAGCCGCTTTACCAATACCTGTTCGATGGCTCCATTGAGCCGGATGCGGACCCGGCGGAAGTCCGCCTCAAGCTCAAGAACAGCCTGCACCTGGACGACGACCAATGCGACAAGCTGTTCAGTGGCCGGCGCCTGGTGGTCAAACGCAACCTGAGCCTGGCGGCCGCCAAAAAGTACGACGCCGCATTTCGCAGCACCGGCGCCGTGGGTCACATCGAGGAGGCCGATGACACCACCCGCCTCAATCTCGGCCATCGCCGCCATGACGACTCGCTGAGCAATCCCGTCACACTGGGCTCTGCGGGCAACGCGGTCCCCATTCAGCTCGGGCCCGACACCCTCGCTCCCAGCGGACCACGGCGCATCACGCCGCTCCCGTCAACACCGATGCCGGCAACACCGGTCCCAACAGCAGCGACAGAGCTCCAGCCAGTCTCTGCGGCGGGCGCCGCCGCGCGCCCATCGAAGCGGCGCCTGATCCTGGGCTTGTCTGTGCTCCTGCTAACCGTTGTGGTCGGTGCCGCGCTCCTCGTGCCCAGCCTGCGCTACTACGTTGAGGATAGCTGGATGAGCCTACAGGGAGCGCATGCACCCCGCGGCGTCCACCATGATCGCCTGGTACTGGGCATGAGTGCGGGGTTCAGTGGCGCGGTGCGGGAACTGAGCCGGAGCATGCAGATCGGCATCGCGGCCCGTCTCAAGGAAGTAAACGACGCCGGTGGCATTCATGGCCGCCGGCTTGAATTGCTGGCGCTCAACGATGGCTATGAACCGGCGCAGACCACCGCCAACATCCAGCGCTTTCTGGCGCAGGATGGCGTCTTCGCCATCCTGGGGAGCGTCGGCACGCCCACCACCCATGCGGTTCTGCCGACACTTCTTGAGCAGCACACCCTCCTGTTCGGCACCTTGTCCGGAGCGTCGCTGCTGCGCCATGACCCGGCCGACCGCTATGTCTTCAACTACCGCGCCAGTTATGCCGAAGAAACCGCCGCCATCGTGCATTACTTCGTTACCGAGCAGGGCATCGCCCCCGAGCGTATCGCCGTGCTGCATCAAAACGATGGCTTCGGTAGCGATGGCCTCAGGGGCGTCGAGGATGCCCTCAGTCGCTATGGCGTCCAAGCAAATCAGCTGCTGGCCGTCAGCTACGAGCGCAACAGTGCGCGGGTGGATGATGCGGTGGCCCGCGTATTGGCCAAACGATCCGACATCGATGCCATGGTGCTGGTAGCCACCTATGCCGCCAGTGCCCAGTTTACGATCAAATTGCGCCAGGCCGGCTTCACTGGACCGCTCGCTAATGTCTAGTTTGTGGGCAGCAACGCGCTGGCTGAAACACTGACCGAGGCGGGCCCCGCATTCACCCAGAATGTGCTGGTGACCCAGGCCGTTCCGCTGCATACGTCCTACGCCACCGGAGTGATGCGCTATCGCAAGGCAATGGAGACATACTTTCCGGCCGAGCGCCCGGATTTCATTTCCCTGGAAGGCTACATCGTCGCCTCGCTGTTTTGCGAGGCCCTGCAGCGGGCCGGGCGCACCCTCTCCACGGAAGAGTTGGTGGACGTGCTGGAGCGGTTCCGCGAAGTGGATCTGGGGATTGGCGAAATCATCTCGTTCAGCCCCTCCAAGCACCAGGGCAGCCACCGGGTGTGGGGCACCCGCCTGACGCCGGACGGCGGCTTTGAGCCGGTGCGCCTGTCAAAAGACGAGACGATTTGATCCTGTCCCCGCTCTTTCACGGATCGGTTCACGAATCAGATTGCGGATCGGTCGCGGGCCTGGTCAGGGATCTGTCACGACCCAGAGCCCAGTGATACACTCCGCGCCGTTGTAACGCGCTCCCGGAGAATGAAATGAATTATCCTGCCCGCGCCGTATCGGCAATGGGGATTCTCTGGCTGGTGACCGCCGGCTGGGCCTTCAGCTTCTCACTGATCGGGGTTTATCTGGCGGGCCAGGTGGACAGCTACCTCGCGGTCTTCATCCGGGTGGCCCTGGCTTTCCTGCTGTTTCTGCCGTTACTGCGCCCGGGCTCCCTACCCGTCTGGAAACTGGCAACCCTGACCGCCATCGGCGCGGTACAGATCGGTGCAACCTATCTGTTTCTGTATCACGCATTCCTCTATCTCAGCGTGGCCGAAGTCCTGCTGTTCACCATTTTCACGCCACTCTACGTGACCCTGATTGATGAATTGCTGCTGGGCCGGCGGAACCTGCCCCTGCGCTGGTGGCTCGCCTCCGCGGTCGCTGTGGTGGGCGCGGCGGTGATCCGTTACGACCGGGTCAGCGACAACGCCTGGTTCGGCTTTTTGCTCATCCAGGCGGCCAATTTCTGCTTCGCCGCCGGCCAGGTTGCCTATAAGCGGCTGCAGCTTGGCAATGTCCGCCAGCAATCCCAGGTGTTTGCATTTTTCTTTCTCGGCGCCAGCCTGGTGGCCGGCACCGGCGTTCTGCTGTTTACGGACTGGTCTATGGTGCCGGACCGCCCGCTGGAATGGGGCATTCTGCTGTGGCTGGGTCTTGGCGCCTCGGGGCTTGGCTATCTGGGTTGGAATCTGGCCGCCAAGCGGGTCAACACGGGCCAGTTGGCGACCATGAACAACATGCTGATTCCCGCCGGCATCCTGGTGAACTTTCTGTTCTGGAACCGCGATATCGACTGGCTGCGACTGCTGATCGGCGGCGCCATCATCGGTTTGTCGCTCTGGCTCTGCCAACCGCGCCGGGAATAACGCCGCCCGGCCCACCGGTCGCACACCGCCGCATCGGTCAAGGACGTACCGGCCGTCGCGGCACCGCATCATTTGGTTGTGATCCAGCCGGCGATGGTGGTGCACCAAGCGGCTGCGGCTCGACGGGCAGTGGCGCCTCATTCGGAGTCGTTGTCCCACCAGGCGATGGCTGCGTCGCACCGCCCGCCTCCTCGTAGCTGATGCGATAGATCACGCCATGGCTATCGTTGGCCACCAGCAAGCTGCCATCCGGCGCTTGCGCCAGCCCGCTCAAACGCCCGAACTGGCCCGGTGCCGTCACCGGTCCCAGCAGCCAGCCGGTGGCGAAGGGCTCGACGCCAATCGGCACCCCACTCTGGTCATGGCGAATCCGCAGGATCTCATAACCCACTGGCGGATTGCGGTTCCAGGAGCCTCGCAGCGTCACAAAAGCATCGTTCTGGTACTCCTCGGGAAACTGCTCGCCGGTGTAATATTCCCACTGCATGCCGGCCACATGGGACTGATAGTTCAGCACCGGCGCCTCCGTCTCGGGGCAAAACTCCAGTTTTGAACTGCCTTCCGGACTACCCGATACGTGCAGGTCCACCACCTGATCTCCGCCACAGAATGGCCAGCCATAATGCGCGCCTTCGCGAATCTGGTTGACCTCCTCCGGCGGCCAGTCATCGCCACGGCCATCACTGGAGTGATCCCAGCCGTAAAGCTGCTGGTTGAGCGGGCTCCAGCCGAACCCAATGGTGTTGCGCAGTCCTTCCGCGTAGATTTCCAAATCCTCGCTGGTCAGATCCGGCTGCTCGGGATCGAACCGCACCAGGGTGGCCATCAGTCTGTTGGGCTCGGATACGGCATTGGTGGAGCTACCGATGGACAGATACAGCAAGCCATCCGGCCCAAATGCCATGGTCCGGTTCGGGTGCTGGCCGGCATCCGGCAGATCCGCCAGAATCAGCTCCGGCTCACCGAGACGACCGTCGAACTCAATGCTGGCGCGATATAGCTCCGTGTCCGTCACCATGTACAGGGTTTCCCCATCCGGCGCTGCCGCCAGACCATGCACACCCTGCAGGCCTTCGCCCAGCCCGCTGGCAGCGGCGAATACCTGGTCGGCCTTGCCGTCCCGGTTGCGGTCACGCAGGATGGTCACCCGCCCCGCTTCCCGCTCCGTCACATAGATATCGCCGCGCGGCGCGACCTCGATGATCCGGGGATTGGTCAGCCCCTCGGCAAACACGGAAATGCGGAAGCCGTCCGGCAGTTTGATCTGCGGCAGTAAATCCTCGCTGTGCTCCCGTTTCTCCGGACGCACCAGGTTGTTCTGGGCCGTGGCGCTCTGCAGGCTATCCGCGTCATCCGGCACAATGGGCGCTGGCACCGGATCAGCGCGCTGGCTGTGGCGGGTCGCGCTTGAGGGCTGGTCTGACGCAAGTTCTGGCGCCTGCGCCAGACTGACAGCCGGCTGGCCCAGGACAAGCGCCAATCCCAGCGTCCAATAGCCGTAATTCCGGGATGGCGCCCGCCACCGAGCGAGACCTGAAGGTTTTTCGTTGCAGTCCATGGAGTCCTCCCAATGCAGATGAGTGCATCCAGAAAAGGGCTGGCTTTGACCGCATACCGTCCCGGCTGTGGATACATGATAGGGAGGCACGGGAAACCTGCCAAAGCCTCCGGGTCTGCAAACCTGTAGCCCAACCGCGCCTTGTCGGGTATTGGACTTGCCCCTAAAGTAGAAGACGAGCAACCCATGGACCTCAACCGCTTCTTGCCCAAGGGATTTATGATCGACTCTGTCTCCACGCCCTCGCCACCGGCTTGGCACACCCTGTCACCCGAGGGCACGGCGAAAGCACTGGCCTGTTCACCCGCCAGCGGACTCAGCGCCACCGCCGCCGCCGAGCGCCTGGCTCAGCACGGCGAGAACCGTCTGACGGAAACCTCTCCACGCTCAGCTCTGCTCAAATTCTTCGATCAGTTCAAAAGCTTTCTGATCATCGTGTTGCTGTTTGCCGCTGCACTGGCCTGGCTCATCGGGGATCTCAAGGATGCCATCGTTATTCTGGTGGTGACCCTGTTCAACGCCTGCCTGGGCTTCTATCAGGAGCATCGCGCCGAACGGACCCTGGCGGCTCTGAAGGGAATGCTGGCGGTGCAGACCCGCGTCCGCCGCGACGGCCAGACTCTCGACCTCGACGCCAGCCAGGTAGTGCCGGGCGATATCGTGCTGCTGGAAGCGGGGGACCGGGTCCCCGCGGATGGTCGCGTGCTCGCGGTGCATGGCTTTGAGGTCGATGAAGCCGCCCTGACCGGCGAATCTCACGCGGTGGGCAAGTCCTTGGATACCCTGGAAGAGCAAGCGCTTGATCTGGGCGATCGCGCCAACATGCTGTTCATGAACACAGTGGTGACCCGTGGCCGGGCCGAAATGATCGTAACCGCCACCGGCATGAACACCGAGATGGGCAAGCTGGCAGGCCTCATCGCCGAGACGCCGGACAGCAAAACGCCATTACAGGTGCAACTGGATGCCTTGGGCAAGCGCCTGGCAGTCATCGCCGGGCTGGTCATCGCCGGTATTCTCGCCCTCAGTGCCTGGCAGGGCGTGCCCTGGACCACGGCCCTCATTAACGCGGTCGCCCTGGCGGTGGCCGCCATTCCGGAAGGGCTGCCGGCAGTAGTCACCGTGACGCTCGCGGTGGGCATGTGGCGCATGGCCCATCATCGGGCCATCCTCAAAAAACTGGCGGCGGTGGAGACTTTGGGCTCGACCACGGTCATCTGTTCCGACAAGACCGGCACCCTGACCCTGAACCAGATGACTGCCCGCGCCGGCTGGTTCGCCGGCCGCAGCTTCAGCGTCAGCGGCCAGGGCTATGTGCCGCAAGGCAAGCTGGATGGGGCGGATCCGCAGGCACTGCAGCCTTACCTGCTACCCATGTGCCTGTGCACGGAATCGTCGGTCCGTAATGGCAAACTGGTGGGCGATCCCACCGAAGGTGCACTCTTCGTGCTGGCCCAGAAAGCAGGCCTCGACCCCTGCCGGGAACAGGAACAACAACCGCGCATCGCCGAGATACCC
>CAYXVO010000012.1:7066-12656 GCA_964467875.1 uncultured Pseudomonadales bacterium
CCACCCATAAATTCATGGCCACGTTTCATCACCGGGGCGATGGTGTCGAAATGCTGGTCAAGGGGGCGCCGGATGTCATCATCGACCGCTGCTCCCACTGGCTGACCGAGTCCGGGCCCGAACCTCTGGATGAAGCCGTTAGCGCCCGTATTGCCCAGGCCAACGCCGACCTGACCGATCAGGCGTTGCGGGTGCTGGCCGTGGCAAGGCGCAGGATTCCGTCCCGCGATTTCGACCCCTGCGGCGATCTCTGGATCTGGACCCGGGACTGGACGTTTCTGGGCTTGGCCGGCTTGATGGATCCACCCCGACCGGAGGCCACCGAGGCCATCGCTCAGTGCCGGGACGCGGGCATCGAGGTCAAGATGATTACCGGCGACCATCCCGGCACCGCCGCCGCCATTGGCCGCGAGCTGGGTCTCTCGGGACGCGCCATCGCCGGCGCCGACCTCAATCGAATGAGCGCAGAGGACCTGGCCCGGCAGGTCGATGAGATTTCGGTGTTTGCCCGGGTAGCCCCCGAACACAAGGTCAAGATCGTGCAGGCGCTGAAGGCGCGCGGCCATGTCACCGCCATGACCGGCGACGGCGTCAACGATGCCCCCGCCCTCAAGGCCGCCGACATCGGGGTTGCGATGGGCGTTACCGGCACCGCGGTGACCAAGGAGGCGGCCACCCTGATTCTGACCGATGATAACTTCGCCACCATCGTCCGCGCGGTACAGGAAGGCCGGATCATCTACGACAACATCATCAAGTTTGTCCGCTTCCAGCTCTCCACCAACATTGGTGCCATTCTCACCGTGCTGGCGGCGACCTTGCTGGCCATGCCGACCCCCTTCACCGCCATTCAACTACTCTGGATCAACATCATCATGGATGGCCCACCGGCGATGACACTCGGCGTCGAGCCCGCCCGTCCCGGCCTGATGCAGGAACGGCCGCGCGTGCAGGATGCTCACATCCTGACCCTGCCACGCCTGGCCCGCCTGCTGTTCTTCGGTGCCATCATGATGTTCGGCACTCTCTACCTGTTCGATTACGGGCTGAAGACCCATGACCAGCCCTATGCCCTGACGCTGGCATTCACCACCTTCGTGCTGTTCCAGTTCTTCAACCTGTTCAACGCCCGCGCGGAATGGCGCACCACCTTCAACCGCAACTTCTTCAGCAACGGCAAACTTTGGCTGGCGCTGGCGTCCGTGGTCGCGCTGCAGCTAGTGGTGGTGTACTGGGAGCCCGCGCAGCGCATCTTCAATACGCAAGCCCTGCGTCCGGAGGATTGGCTGCGGGCCATCCTGGTGGCGTCGAGCCTGTTGATCCTGGAGGAACTGCGCAAGTTGGTCATGCACCTCGTACGACGCTGGCGCCCTGCCCGTCCCCGTTCGGCCTGAGTCCACCATTCAACCTGAATCCACAGTTCAATCTGAACCCAGCGTTCAACTTGAATCTACAGATCAACCTGCACATCGGCGCCTGGCGCCAATCCCGTTCACACCCCCCCGTTCGCAACCCACAAAAAATGGCGGGGCTTGCTTCCTTTCGGAAGGAGCGCCCGCCATCATCGTCGTCACCACAGGGAGGCGACGTGCGTCGCCTCCCTGTGAATTCAACACATCTTGATCAAAGCCATTTGCTGAACACTTTCTTGGTGTAGGCGCCGGCAACCATCGGCACCTTGGAAACCTTGCTCGACAGGCCGAGCAGGGTCTTGGTCTTGATGATGTGAACCAGAGCGTCGTAATCCGCCTTGTCGTGGGGATACCACCAGAAGCTGCGCTTCACCGCCAATACATCCCAGTTCACAGCCTTGCGGTTGACCATTTCCAGCAAGCCTTCCGGACCGTGGGTGCGGCCCATGCCGGAGTTCTTCCAGGCGCCCCAGGGCATGTCGGCCAGGCCATGGGTGTAGAGGTGGTCATTGATAGTCACCACGCCCGCCTCCAGGCGGTCTGCCACTTTCATGGCTGCCTTGTGGCTGCAGCTCCAGACCGACGCCGTCAGGGCATAATCAGAGTCATTGGCGCGCTGGATGACGTCGTCCACCGACGCGAACTTCATCACGGCCACCAGCGGTCCGAAGGTTTCCTCGCGCACGCACAGCATGTCGTCGGTGGCATCCACCAGGACCGTGGCCGGGTGGAAATAACCTTTGCTCTGATCGCCAGCAGGCTTGGACTGGGCCCAAATCCGCGCGCCCTTGCCCAGGGCTTCTTCCAGGTGCTGTTGCACGGTGCGCAACTGGCCTTCGGTGGTAATCGAGCCAATGGACACGCCATCGGCGGGACCGGTGGACGGACCATGGGTCAGACGCTCGGTTTTGATTTTGATTTGGCGCAGGAACTCGTCATAGATCCGGGCATGGACATAAATCCGCTCGACACCGCCGCAGGACTGACCAGCGTTCTGGAATCCGGCCCACAGAGCACCGTTGACGGCTCGTTCCAGGTCCGCGTCTTCCAGCACGATCATCGGGTCGTTACCGCCCAGCTCCAGCGACAGCGGCGTCAGGGTTTGCGCCGCCTCGGCCATGATGAGCTTGCCGGCGCGCACCGAGCCGGTGAAGAACAGCTTATCAACGCGCGCGGCCAGGAAGCCGGAGGAAATCTGGGAGCCACGTCCATACACCGTCTGGAACAGGCCTTCCGGCAGACCAGCAGCACCCACGATTCTCTCGATCAATTCGGTCACCGACACCGTGGCCTCAGCGACTTTCAGCAGGACCGCGTTGCCGGCCATGAAAGCCATGACAATTTCGCCAAACGGAATGGACAACGGATAGTTCCAGGGGCTGATGATGCCCACCACGCCCACCGGCATATAGCGGACTTCATAGCGCTTGTTGATCATCAGCCAACTGCCCCAACCGCGCTGTTCGGGTTTGAGAATGCGGGCGGTGTTGGCGCTGTACCACTGGCAAGACACCGCGCTCGGCAGCACTTCGGTCACCAGGGCATCAAATACGGTTTTGCCGTTACTCCGGCTAACCGCAGTCGCCAGCTCTTCAGCATTCGCGGCAATGTAGTCCTGCATTTTCAGGATATAGCGCTGGCGCTCCTTGAAGCTCGTTTGCGCCCAAATCTTCTGGGCCGCGCGCGCGCGCGCCACCATGGCGGGCAGTTGGGTCAAATCGGTGCAGGGATAGCTACCGACTTCCTCGCCGGTGGCGGGGTTGATATCAATCTGGACTTGCCCGGCCGCCTGCGCCATTTGGGAGGTGGCGGCAGCCTGCTTCAGCGGTTGATTTGACGCGCTCATGGTAAAAGCCTTTGTAAGTATTTGTGAAGAAGCGACAGTGGAGGCGAGGCTAGCAGATCACTCCACCCGGTTCAATGTGACACCATTGGCAATGAGACATTGATCTAGTCACAATGTTCAGCGCACGACTGTAGGCATACGACGGTCGATGCATAACGGTCAATGCATGCCTACCAGCGCGTCAGAAGCCCAGGTCAATCGGCGAACTGGGGCTCGCGCTTCTGCATGCGTGCCATCATGGCTTCCTGGATGTCCTGGCTGACCAGCATGGCCGCATTCCAGGTGGCGACATAATTCAGACTATCGCGGACGGAATGGTCGCGGCTGTACTTGATCATCTCCTTGGTACCACGAATCGCCAGCGGGGATTTGGCGGCAATGGTTTCGGCCAGAGCCAACACGCCCGCGCGCAATGCGTCCTGGCTTTCGAACACCTGATTGAGCAAGCCGATCCGCTGCGCTTCGGCGGCATCGGCGCGGCGGCCGGTGTAGGCCAGTTCGCACATGATGCCGTCACCAATAATATGAGGCAGCCGCTGCAAGGTGCCAACATCGGCCACCATGCCGATATCGATCTCCTTGATCTCAAAATAGGCATCGGCACTGGCGTAACGCATATCGCAGCAGGCCACCATGTCGATACCACCACCGATACAGGCACTGTGAATAGCGGCCAGCACCGGTTTGCGGCAAGTTTCAATGGCGGTCAGGCAACCCTGCATGTGGAGAATCAGCTGGCGCAGTTGCTCGCGCTTGCGGCCCTCGCATTTTTCCTTGCTCATCATGACCTGGGAGAAATCCATCAGGTCGATACCCGAACAGAAGTGCTTGCCCTCGCCACCGAGCACCACCACGCGCACGCTAGCCTCCTGGTCCGCCCACTGGAACGCCTGGCCGATTTCATCCCACATGATCATGTTCATGGCGTTGGCTTTATCGGGGCGGTTGAGCTGGATTTCAGCAACGGCGCCACGCTGAGTAACGGACAGGGTGGTAAATTCAGGCATATTCACCTCATTAATCAACTCGGATGGAGACACTGGAGACAGCCGCCGGACGCTCTTGGGAGCTGGCGTGGCGATCAAAGTGGGTTAAGAGTACTGCCGCCTCGGACGTAAGTCACCATCCGTACATCATGGCGTATACGCGGACACCGCCAAATCGGTCGCGCGGGCAAGGCAGGCGCACGCGCGTGGTCTGCGGCAACCTTGGCCTTCGCCGGTGCGCGCGATTATGCTAGACAGTGCTCGCCCAAACAAAGGAGGTACTACCATGAGCCAGGACCGCCACCCGATTCTTGCCGAGAGCCAGGAATTACGGGAACGCTTTCAGACCGCACTAATGGCCACCGTCAGTGCCGAGGCGGAGCCGGAAGCCAGCTACACGCCCTATCTCCTGCTCGACGGCAATTTCTATATCTTCGTCAGCGGCCTGTCCGCCCACACCGCCAATCTGCGGCACAACGGCCGGGTGTCGCTGCTGTTTATCGAGGAAGAGAGCCAGGCAAACCTGTTCGCCCGCAAACGCCTCACCTATCAATGCAGCGCCCGCCCCATCGCCCGCGATGACGAGCGCTGGCCCGTCTTGCTGGACCAGTACCAGGAGCTTTTCGGTGCTACGGTCGGAATGTTGCGGCAATTGCCTGACTTCATCCTGTTTGAACTGGAACCGCGACGGGGCAACTTCGTCAAGGGATTTGGTCAGGCCTACCTGCTGGAGGGCGATGGCCTGCGCGACGTGCGCCAGGCCACTGGCAAGTAGTCAGGAATAAGTAGTCAGGAATAATAAATAGTCAGGGATGGCACTTGTGCCCTGTTACAGGTCGTGACCGCAACCATTGAGCCGTTACAGGCCGCGACCGCAACCACTGTAGCTACGCGGCCCTACCCGCACCCGTACCGTCGCATCATAGCTTTCGCCACTGGCGTCGGTGCAGGTCTGACGGCGGATTTCAACCACCACCGGGCGCCCCTGATATTGGGTGAGATAGCGGGTAATTCCCTGAGCAGCATCCACCTGGGGTTCGGGCGCAACCAGATCATGCCAATGACGACCATTGTCGGTTACCAGCACCATGCGATGGCCTTCGTCGATTTCCAGATACCAGCCCGGTTCGCTACCAAGTGCCCGGAAGTCGACACCCTGCAGCTTGGCTTTTGACCAGACCGAGGCTCGCGGATCGACCTGGCAGCCTTCGTGACGCTCCGTCGGCAGGATCAGCAACGCCTCGTCATCCTGATGCCAGAGGGTAATGCCCTCGCCCTCGTACTGGGCACCGGATGCACTTTCCACCGGCAACAGCTTGACCGGACGCTCTGGCAACAGAAGCCAG
>CAYXVO010000012.1:12666-18624 GCA_964467875.1 uncultured Pseudomonadales bacterium
CGCCATTGCCACAATCGTATACCTGTAGCTCCGCAAAGGGACTGGGGCCATGGCGGGGTGCCGGCGGTTTTGGCTGCTCGGTGACACAGGCGGCCAGGCTTCCCGCCAAACCCACGACTGTAAGCAGTCGTGCCACGCGGCGCGCCGCCTTCGACATCAGTTTTGTTCTTATCATGTTGGGCTCCGTTGTATGAACATCCGGCCGGCTCGCTGTCTTCGCCGTCCGCCTCGCCTGCCGGCGCTAATCCGCACCATTTCTATTACTTTCTATAATTCCTACGTTGCATAGCGCCTGCTCTCTACCTTGCAAAGCGCCACCTTGTATAGCGTCTACCCTGCACAGCTCCTACGTTGCATAACTCTTACTCCCCATAGCCTTTACTCGGCATAGCCCTTACTCGGCATAACTCCGATAGAACTGCAGGGCGGCACGGCCACTGCGCCCGCCCTTGGCCAAGGCAAACTGAATGGCCATGCGGTGCAGTTGGGCACGATCACCGGCGTAATCGGGAAAATAGCCATCCACGATCCGCAAATACTCGTCCTGATTAAAAGGATAGAACGAAAGCCACAGACCGAACCGGTCGGATAAAGAAATCTGCTCCTCCACCGCCTCCGCGTGATGAATCTCGGTTTGCACCACTCGCGCCCGTTCGTTGTCTTCCATGGACTCCGGCATCAGATGGCGGCGATTGGAGGTGGCATAGATGATGACATTGGCCGGCGGCCGCTCAATCGAGCCTTCAATGACGCTCTTCAAGGCCTTATACGTGGACTCGCCCCGCTCAAACGAGAGGTCGTCGGAATAGATGATGAAACGTTTATCACTTTCCCGGATCTCGTCGATGATTTCCGGCAACCAGACCAGATCGTTCTTGTCGACCTCCACCACCCGCAGGCCCTGGTCGACATATTCATTCAATAACGCCTTGATCAAAGAAGACTTACCGGTTCCCCGCGCGCCCCACAACAAGGCGTTGTTGGCTGGACGACCCGCCAAAAACCGCTCGGTGTTACGCACCAGGGCCTCCTTCTGACGGTCGACGCCTTGCAAGTCCGCCAGCCGGATCGGATCGGTTTCAAACACCGGTCGCAGCAGTTCCCGTCGTTGACGCCAGATAGCAGCCGGAGTGATGCTCCAATCAATCTGGATCGGGTTCATCGTCTCTCCTCCTCTTCAATCAGATTGTGCAGACGTCTGGGCCGGCGATGCGCACGGTCAAATCGTCAAGCTCGCGACTCGCCCCAGCGGGGCAGCAGACTGTGCTCGATGCCTAACTGATTGAGCACCCGCGCCACCACGAAATCCACCAGATCCGCGACGTTCTCGGGCCGATGATAAAAGCCGGGGCTGGCAGGCACAATAACCGCTCCCATCTGGCTGAGCTTGAGCATATTTTCCAGGTGAATCGTCGAATAGGGGCTCTCGCGCGGCACCAAAATCAGCGTGCGTCGCTCCTTCAGGGCCACATCCGCCGCCCGTTCAATGAGATTGTCACTGGCGCCACAGGCGATAGCCGACAAGGTCCCGGTACTGCAGGGACAAATCACCAGGCTGCTCGGCGCGCCGGAACCGGAGGCAACCGGCGCCATCCAGTCCTCTTTACCGAATACCCGCAACTGGTCTGGCGCTGCCTTGAAATGCTCCCGCAAGAACTGCTCCATCTGCGCGGCTTGGGCCGGCAATTTGAAATCAGTTTCCGTCGCGATCACTATGTGGGCCGCCTTGGAGACCATCAGGTAAACCCGGTGGCCGCCGGCCAGCAGGACCTCCAGCAGACGCAGGCCATATTGGGCACCGGAAGCACCGGTCAGCGCCAGCGACACGGTCTGGGACTCAGTCACGGCTGACGCCCCATTTTTGCTCGATGGCCTGGGCCAGCTTCTCGTGAATCCCGCCGAAGCCGCCGTTACTCATGAGCACGACGTGCATGCCCGGCTCGATCTGCTCCAACGCCAGGGCAACGATATCCTCCACGGAATCCCGAATCTGATGGCGACCGCCAGTCTCCCGCACCTGGTCCGCGAGCCATTGAAACTGCCCCATATTCGACCAGATCACCTGGTCGGCAATTTCCGCCGACGCCAATAATGTGTCCTTGTGCACGCCCATCTTCATGGTGTTGGAGCGAGGTTCGATAATCGCCAGAATCGGCGCTGATCCCACCCGCTGGCGCAAGCCGTCGAGCGTGGTGATGATGGCTGTCGGATGGTGGGCAAAGTCGTCGTACAGGGTCAGACCCTGAATCTGAGCAATGGTCTCCAGGCGCCGCTTCACGCCGCCGAACCGGCTCAAAGCGGCAATGGCGTCTTCCGGCTTCACTCCTACATGACGGGCCGCGATGATGGTCGCCAGGGCGTTGGTCACGCTGTGCTGCCCAGTCATGGTCCACTGCACCCGGCCCAGGGACTGGCCACCATGCTTCACGTCGAATTCCGAACCGTCCGCCGCGATCAGCTCCGCACTCCACTCCGCCTGTTCGTTCAAGCCAAACGTCTGCCGGGGCGTCCAGCAGCCCTTGGCCAGAGTCTCCTCGATGGCGGACTCACCGGCGGGCGTGATGACCAGCCCTGTACCCGGCACCATGCAGATCAGGTGGTGAAACTGGCGCTGGATATCCGCCAGGCTGTCGAAGATGTCGGCGTGATCGAACTCGAGATTGTTGAAAATCAGAGTCCGCGGGCGGTAATGGACGAACTTGGAGCGCTTGTCGAAAAAGGCGCTGTCATATTCATCCGCCTCGATCACGAAAAAGGGGGTATCGCCGAGGCGGGCCGAGACTGGAAAGCCCAGGGGCACGCCACCGATCAGAAAGCCCGGCGCCAGGCCGGCCTGATCCAGCACCCAGGCCAGCATGGTGCTGGTGGTGGTTTTGCCATGGGTGCCGGCCACCGCCAGCACCCAACGCCCCGGCAGCACCTGGTCGGCCAGCCATTGAGGCCCCGAGGTGTAGGGAATGCCCTCGTTGAGGACATGCTCCACCGCCGGATTACCCCGCGACAGCGCATTACCGATCACCACCAGGTCCGGACGCGGCGTCAGGTGCGAGGCCTCGTAGCCTTCCCTGATTTCAATTCCCTGCTGCTGCAGTTGCGTGCTCATGGGCGGATAGACGTGCTGGTCGGACCCCGTGACCGTATGCCCCAGTTGCCGGGCCAGAATCGCCAGGCTCCCCATAAAGGTACCGCAAATGCCAAGGATATGAATGTGCATGTGAAATCCGGTTTCCTGTTGTTTGTGCCCGTTGGAATATGAGTGTGCCTATTAGTATATGTTTGTGCCTGCAGGAATATGTTTGTGCCTGTTGCTATATGAGCGTGCCTGTTACTGTGTGAGTGCGCTCTCTATAACTAGAACCTGACAAGATCAAGAAGCTGCCGAGAAACGACGGGGGTTAGCCCGCGAGCCAATGCCCACCTGGATTTCCAGCACCGTCGCCAGGTGATCATTATTCCTGACGGTTGGCGCACATGCTAGTGTGCGCAAAACGCCATGAAAAATACATTCGGTTCGCGTATGATGCGCGCCCAGAAAGGGAACCATATAGAGGCTCATTCGGTTATGGCGAAAAGAAATGCGTTTTATGCACAATCCGGTGGCGTGACCGCCGTGATTAACGCAAGCGCTTGCGGTGTTCTGGAAACCGCTCGGGCGCACAGTGACAAGATTGGCAAGGTATTCGCGGGACGCAACGGCATCATCGGCGCGCTACGGGAAGAGTTGATCGACACCAGCTTGGAAAGTGACGCCGACATTGCCGCCCTCCGCCACACGCCCAGTGGCGCGTTCGGTTCCTGCCGCTATAAGCTCAAGAGCTTTGAAGCCAACCGTGCCGAGTACGAGCGCCTGATCGAGGTCTTCAAGGCCCACGACATCGGCTACTTCTTCTATAACGGTGGCGGAGACTCCGCCGATACCTGTCTTAAGATCTCCCAGTTGTCGGAAAAGATGGGCTACCCGCTCCAGGCCATTCACGTGCCCAAGACCGTGGACAACGACCTGCCCATTACCGATACCTGCCCCGGCTTCGGCTCCGTGGCCAAATACGTGGCCGTGTCCATCAAGGAAGCCAGCCTCGACATCCTGTCCATGTGCGAGTCCTCCACCAAGGTCTTCATCATGGAAGTGATGGGCCGTCACGCCGGCTGGATTGCCGCTGCCGCCGGCCTGGCCCAGCAGCAAGCGGGCGATGCCCCGCAGATCATCATCTTCCCGGAAGTCCCGTTTGACCAGGATGCTTTCCTGCAGCGGGTCGACGAAGCCGTCAAACAGGATGGCTTCTGCTCCATCGTGGTGTCCGAGGGCGCGGCGCTGGCCGATGGCACCTTCCTGTCGGATGCCGGCACCAAGGACGCATTCGGCCATGTGCAGCTGGGTGGCGTGGCTCCCATGCTGGCGGCCCTGATCAAGAATCAGTTGGGCTACAAATACCACTGGGCCGTGGCCGATTACCTCCAGCGCGCGGCGCGCCACATCGCCTCCAAGACGGACGTGGAGCAGGCCTATGCGGTGGGCAAGGCCGCCGTGGAAATGGCCCTGGCCGGCAAGAACGCAGTGATGCCGAGCGTGGTGCGCGAGTCCGACAACCCCTACCGCTGGAGTATCGGCGAGGCGCCTCTGGCCGACGTGGCCAATGTCGAGAAGAAGATGCCCAAGAACTTCATCACCGAAGACGGCTTCGGCATCACCGAACAGGCGCGTCGCTATCTTGAGCCGCTGATTCAGGGCGAAGACTACCCGCCCTACGAAAACGGTGTGCCTTACTACGTGAAACTGCAAAACCATCTGACCGAGAAAAAGCTGCCGCCCATGAATAAGGGTTAAGCCGCTTTGTCCTGCACCATTGCTCCAGGCGCCACGCGCCTGGAGCAATGATCTAACAGTTTGTCACTTCTACCTTTTTCCACGCTTCCTGCTTGACCCCACCGCACCCCGCTGCCAAGCTGACTATCTCGTCTGATCCGTTTTTCGCAAGGTATGTCTCGTCCATGAATCGCCCCATGAATACTGTTAAATGGGCTCTGCTCTTCAGCGCTGTTTCGTTGTCTGCCTGTCAGGGTGTTGGAGCCAAGGAAGCACACGCGCCGGCAGCCACAAATGCAGGGACCTCCACCGCTACAGCACTGCCCCCGACCGCCACGTCCAGCACCAGTGCAACAGCCACCACCAGCTCTAGGTCCACCACCAGCTCTAGGTCCACCACCAACGCCACGTCGACCAACAGTAAGCCAGCAACTCAAGCAGCCGTAACGCCGCAAGCACCTATCGAGCCGGCAATCAGCGATGCCGAGTTCCAGAGCTGTCTTGCCCGCTTCCAGGAGCGTGGCAAGGCCGAAGGGCTGTCCAATGAGACCCTTGAGCAGGTACTGGCCAAGGTTCAGTACACGCCCAAAGTCATTGAACTGGACCGGCGCCAGCCAGAATTTACCGACACCTTTGCCAATTACCTGAACCGGCGGGTGACCGACCAGCGTATCGAGCGGGGCCGGGAGCTCTATGGCAAACACCGGGCCTTGCTGGAAAAAATTTCCCAGGAATACGGCATACCGCCGCAATACCTGCTGTCTTTCTGGGGCCTGGAAACAAACTACGGCAGCTTTTTCGGCACTACACCGGTGCTGGATTCACTCGCGACTCTGGCCTGTGATCAGCGCCGTAGCGAATTCTTTACCGGCGAACTCCTGGGCGCCTTGCGGATTGTGGACAAAGGTGATGTTCAGCCCACCCGCATGATCGGCTCCTGGGCCGGCGCCATGGGACATACCCAGTTCATGCCGTCGGTGTTCCTGCGATACGCCATTGATGCCGATGGCGACGGCCGCCGTGACCTCTGGAACAGTGTGCCGGATGCCCTCACCTCGGCCGCCAACTTCCTCCGCGGCATTGGCTGGGAAAAAGGCACCCGCTGGGGCCGAGAAGTCAAACTGCCCAATAACTTCCCCTACCAGGAGACAGGC
>CAYXVO010000013.1:0-18135 GCA_964467875.1 uncultured Pseudomonadales bacterium
GGATCAGCCTGGTGCATTATGACCGCGAAGCCCTGGGTGAAGCCGCACCGATGCATGGCCTGGGCTATTACGACCTGCCACAGGACCTGATGCCCACGGCGCTGGTGCTGGGTGAACAACAGCTTTACGTTGCGGCGAAGGGTTACAGCTTCCCCCGTCTCGATACCCCCTATGAAGGCCAGATCTGGCTTCTGGTGTACCAACGAGAGGACCGTCTACCCGGTTCTGGCGCGCCGGTTTCCAAGGATCGCGACATTCTCTACAGTCTGCCGCTGCCCTTGACCCAGACACCGCGCGCGTTGGCGATTGCAGATGACCTGCTGTTTGTGGACGCGGCCCGGGGCGGGATTGCCGTCATCAGCCTTGCCGATCCGCTGAAGCCCACGGTCGTGCGAGTCTTGAAGAACGCACTCTTTGATGGCGTGCGCAAAGATTTTGCGGTCCGCGATATGGCAATCCGTAACGGCGTGCTCTTCGTCACCGCGACTACGGGTGAGAAGGGTGGCCTGTTCAACCTGCTGTTCGATCTGACCAAGCCAAGCCTGCCGCAACTGGGCAGCCAGCGCCTGACGCAGAACGATGCCGATGGCAGGTTGGCGGCGTTGGTTGCTGAACACACACTGGCGCTCGGCGGCAGTGGTTTAAGCCTGATCGACACCAGCAATCCTAATCTCGCCCGGATTACCGGCCGTTATGTGGACAACGGCTTTCCGCTGCCGGGCGTATCCGCCGGTATCGACGCCTCTGGCACGCTGGTGGCTCAGGTCCGGCAACAGGCGTGCGGCAAGGATGTCGTTCTTTACTTCCTGAACTTGTTCGATGCCAGCCGTGCCGTCCAGATTGTTGTATTGGACGCGGTGCGTGTCTCCGGTTGTGGACGGTCCTACGATTCCATCAGTGGCTATGAGGGCGTGGCTCATGTGCCCCAGCCAAATGTACCGCTTCACCTGACCCGTGACGGCCTGGCACTGATAGCGACGGTGCCCGGGGGTTCTAGTAATTACACGGAACTCCGGATCGTTGATACGCTGGTGACGGACCTGGTGGCCAGCGCGCCCGCGGCCGGTGACCGTGGCGTGAGCCGTGATACGACCATCCGCCTGGAGTTCACGCATCCGGTTTCGATACCGGCGGGCGAGTCCGAATCCGAATACCTGGCACGTTATATCGGGCTGAGCCGGATGGACGGTACCGGTGAGGGCGATGCAGTTCCAGCCAGTATCCAACGCTCGGCGGACAACCCACGGGTTGTCCTGTTGATGCCACAGGCTACCCTACAGGCAAACAGCCAGTATCGGATTGAACTTAAGCCCGAACTGGGCAGCCGCCGTACCCAGGGATTGTTCCAGCACCGAATTGATTTTACGACTGGTGCGGGAACGGGGCTGGCTCTGAAAATCCAGGATGTGACGCCGGCGACCCTGACTGTGGAAGGGGGCGAACTGCAGGTGGTCATGGCCCACAGCAACAGCCCAAGTTTCTTCCTCGGCGGTGAAATTGCGACGGTCATCAGCCGTGACGCAGAGAACGACGGCCTGGTCCGCTATAGCCTGCAAGCACCGGCATTGTCACCTGGTGTGGCGGAACTGAGTGTGGTTGAGAGCGATGGGCGCCGCGCACGGCGTCTGGGCGCCGTCCAGTATGTGGAGCCGTTGATTCTCAACGCCCTCACTCCGTCTGTCGGGTCCGTTAATGGTGGTACGCGGGTCACGCTTCATGGCCGTGGGTTTGAGGGCGGCGCGTTACGCACGCGGGTTTACATTGGCGACAGCCTGGTGGCGGATGCTGCGCTCAAGGTGCTCAGCCCGGAGCTGCTGGAATTCGTAACCCCTCCGGGACAGTTGGGCCTGGCGGATATTCGGGTTGAACTGGATAACGGCCAGCAGGGCATCCTGCCGCAGGCATTCCTCTACCAGCAGCCGGTGAAGGCCAATATCGAAGGTGGAGACAAAGAACGCCTGTTCGATCTCGAAGTGGATCCGAGTGGCACCTACATGTTCGCGGCGGCGGGTGATGCCGGTGTCATTGTCTACAACATCGATTCATCGACCTACATTGGTGATACCGATAACGTCACCAATCCTGATGATCTGCGCCGCCTGATCGACAACAACGGTGATGAGCAAGACGACCGCATTGTCGCGCGCTTTAAGCTGCCAGCCGGGTATGCGGCACTGGGCGTCAGGTCGTTCTTCGAACGGGGCAAGGATCGTCTGTTCGTGACGGGCGCGCGCCTGTCGGGCGGCACGGCCAGCGACGCACGGTTGTTTATTCTGGCGGTCGACAGCGAGGATATACGGGAGTCGACCCTGGTGCGGAATCTGCCGCTGCCGGCAAGCTATGCCAAAGGACTTGTGGTAGAGAATAACCAGGCGCTGGTGGCCATGGCGGAACAGGGTCTGGGCGTGGTGGATAGCTATCTGCACACCAAGGCGTACCTGACCGATCAGATCAGCCTGCCTGCCGGCAAGCCTGCGCTCGACGTCGCACGGATCAGCCAGCCCGCTGGGGCCCAGGCGGCCTACGCAGTCGTTGCGGGCGCCTATGACTTCAACAGCCGCAAACTCACCGAAAGCGAGGCGTTTGGCGGCGGTGGTTTCCATCTGGTCAGCCGTGATCCAGTCAAGGGTCTGCAACTGCGTGGTAGCCTGGATGTTCCCGCGTCTCATGTGGCCGTTGCCGGTAAGGTCGCTTATCTGGCGGCCGGTGAGGCTGGTTTGGTCATCGTCGATATCAGCAATCTGGACCGTCCGCGGATCCTGTCCCGTTTCAACAACATCGGCTATGTGTACGACGTCTCGCTGAAAGGCAATCTGGCCTATCTGGCGCTGGGACAACAGGGTGTTTTGACCCTGGATGTGACGAATCCCTCGCAGCCGGTTTCCCTGGGTGGATTTGAGACCATGGCGGGGGCCCTCATTCAGGTCATTGAAGCCACGGCTTATTCCGCCATTGGCGGCGGCTACAACGGCGTGGGTCGCAGTGTGCTGCAGGAATCACCGGATCTGGTGCTCAAGCTGCATAGCGTAGACCCCGCCAATGCCATACTGGATCGCGATGGCGACGGCCAGCTAAAAGTGCGGTTGCGCTTCAACAAGGCGATTGACCAGTACACCGGCAATGCCCAGTACTTCTACGTCACGGGCCCCCAGGGTCGTCTGCTGCCGACGCGTACCGAGATCGTCAACAACGACGCCATCATCTATCTGGAAGAGCCGGTGAATCTGGTGTCCGGTGAAACCCTGCAGGTGGTTGTGGAAGCGGGCCTCACCGCGACCAAGGCCGTCGAACAAGGCAATGGACCCGTTCACCTGACGCTCTACAAGCTGCGGTCCGAACAGCGCATCGATCTGACCTATCGCGGCACCCGTCCGCACAGCATTGCCATCGATTCAGTGGTGCCCCGTCGGGTTCCGTCCGGGCAAGCTCATCCCATTACCGTTTCCATGATCGGCGTGCCTCTGACACCGGAACGGGTGAAGCTGTTTGTGGGTGGCCAGGCTCTGACGATTGCAAGTCTGACCCGTAGCGAACAGGACAGTGGCATTGCCATTATCAACGCACAGGTTCCGGCACTGGCTGCCGCGGGCCTCTATGACCTGACGGCCCACGTCGAGTTTGACGGCGTTTGGGAAGAGGCGTCTTTATACGGCGCGTTGCAGGTGGATGCGCCGATCCGCTTTACCCATATCGAGCCGCGCTGGGGACCAATGTCTGGTGGGACCAAGGTGACCATCCTGGGTGAGGGCTTTGAGCCGGGTAACACGGTGATGGAAGGTCTTACGGTGCTGTTCGGCTCCAGCCCCGCGCAAAACGTCGAAGTACTGTCGAGCACCCGGCTGACCCTGGTCACCCCGCGTGGTACGCCAGGCCTGAAACGCGTGCAGGGCAAGGATCGCTATGGTCGCATGACCGAACTCACCGAAGCGGATGGCTTTGGTTACGGTCTTCGTCAACTGGCGGTGACGCAGGCTGCTCAGGCAAAACCTGTGGATGTGATTGTGGATCAGGAGACCGGCGTGGCGCTAACGGCCACCGGCTATTTCCACGAAACCTTCAGCCTGGAAAAACTCCTGACCCAAGGTCCGATTGTGGATGGCATACCCATTCCAGAGTCCTTGCGCGCGGCATCCTTTGATGTTCAGGAAGCAGCCAGCCCCTTGCTGGTGGGTGGCGTGGGTAGTCTGCCCAGCGGTGAGCGCGGCGCGGCTGATCTCAAGCGCTATGCAACCTATCAGAAGTTGAGTTCCAAGACGCTGTTGAATGAAGTCATGATCGACTTCCCGGCGCTGACCGAGGAAGAGAAGGCCGAACTGGAGCGTCTGTCTGGCACCAAATTGCCGGTGGGAATTGATTCCGTCCGCCTCAGCGCCGCACGCGAGTGGGAAGAGGGCGTCTGGCGCAAGCGTCTCTATGTCGCGAACGGTGTTGGTGGTGTGTCACGCCTGAACCTGGATGAACAGAACGGTCTCCAGGTTCTTGGCGAAGCACTGACAAACCAGGGGGTGATTCAGGATCTGGCACAGCAGGGCTATGCCCTGTTTGGCGCCAGCGGAACCGCGGATGGCGAAGAGCGTCCCAAGGAATGTGCCCCGGCGCAATATCCTGGACGGGGTGACGGCGTGTATGCGGCGAACTTCAGCGATCCCAGCGATCCGGTGGAAATGGGACGCCTGGATCATCTGAAAGGCGGCGCGGCTCTGACCTACGACCAGGGCTGGCTGTATTCTGGCACTTCGGCGAAAGGTGCACTCTGGGGGCCCTGTCCATTCTCCGTCGACATCACCGGCGCGCGGCTTGGTGACGGTAGCTCGGATCGCATCCTGGCCCTGGATCTGTTTGATGGCTACCTGACTCAAACCTATGACGTCAGTGGTCATGTCCATGATGTGGTTCGCTATGGGGAGTACCTGGTGGCGGCACTGGGTGGTCAGGGCGTCGAAATCTTTCACAGCACCCGCCCCGAGCAGCGCGTGCGTGTGGCACTGGATAAGCTGCTGCAGTCGCGGCCGGGCCGCGCCTTGCGCTTGCAGCGATTTGCCAATCTGCTGTTCGTACCAGCCCAAAGCGGTCTGGTCGTGCTGGATCTGAGCAATCCCTTGACGCCGGTGGTGGTATCCGCCGGTAACGAGGAGTCCATCGAGGCGGTGGATTACTTCAAGGATCGTCTGGTCGCGGTCAGCGCCGCGGGTCTGCGTACGCTGGAATTGCCGGCGGCGATTGTGGTGGGTACCTCGGTGGATGAAGGTGCCGCCATGGCCATGAATCAGGACCTCGAAGTCCACTTCAATGAGCTGGTGAGCCTCGCATCCCTGCAGCAGCCGGATGTAGTGCGCGTGGTGCGTGTGGATACCGGTGCTGAAATCCCCGTCTCGGTTTCTGCCGCGCTATCGGAGAATGAGGCGCTGGAGAATGAGGTTCTGGAGAATGGCGCAGCCACCCGTTTCAGTCTGAACTTTGTCCGCGACAGCGGTGTCGCCTACGAGGTGCGAATCGACGGCGCGCGCAACCTGCGTGGCGGGGGCCAATGGGCACCCTTCACACAGCGTCTGGTGCAGGCTCAAGCCGCTGCCATTCAGCCGGAGATCCACCGGGTTGAGGGCGGCGCCTACCATCGCGGCGCACAGGATGACATCACCATTCATGGTGCGGGCTTCCGCAATGCCGCTGAATTGCAGGTGTTTGTCGACCGCTATCCGGTGTCCCACCTCTGGCAGGATGAGCGGACCCTGGTGATTCCATCCCATGCGCTGGACATGCTGCCACTGGCAACCGGTCAGCATCACCTGCGCGTGATGGACCATGAGTTGAAGGCGGATTTCCTGGGTGCCATTGTCACCGCGGACGAACTGGCCCAGGCCAGCTTCAGCGTGACGCCTGAAACCGCCGACATCAAAGGTGGCCACCAGGTCCAGATTAAGGCGTCTCACGATGTGATTCTGCCGGGCAGCAAAATTGTCATGCGCGCGGCAGACGGCCATGAGTTCCAGACCCTTACGGCGCAGGATGGCGTCGAGGTAGTGAGCCTGCGCGATGACGTGCGCACGCTACGGTCGTTCGAATTCCGCTTGCCTAGTGCGTTGGCACCCAAGTTGTATGAGCTTTATCTGCTCATGAACGGCACCGAGGTCAAAGTCGGCAGCCTGTCCTATACCCTGCCGGGTGGACGTAGCATTGGCTTGCCCAACTACCCGCCACAGGTGATCGGCGGCGCACACACCCGCGGCGACACCCTGTTTGTGGGTGTTAAGGCGGGCCAGAACCCCCATGACAAAAACCGCTTCCTGATGACGGCGGGGCTGGAAATCTTCGATATCGGCATTTGGGATAATCCGGTGCGCCTGAGTCAGCTGCGCACGGACTACCCGGTGCGGGGCGTTGAGGTAGTGGGCAACACGGCATTCCTCGCGGGTGATCGTGATGGTCTGCTGCTGGTGGATATCACCAGGCTGCAGGAACCACTGCTGCTGACCAAATTCCCGGTGCCGGGCCATCGCGCGACCGACGTCGCCTATGACGCCAGCACCAACATTCTTGCCATGGCCGTGGCGGATGAGCTGGGTAGTGGCTTTATTCGCTTCTTTGATTTGGCCGATGACGAACTCAATCCGCCGGTCGGCTATAACTCGATCGTCTTTGCCGAGGGTGATCTGGTTGGGCAGCCCCTGGATGTACAGTGGCTTGAAGGCAAGCTGTATGTGCTGCTCAACCGCGCCGGCCAGTTGCATCTGGCGGTATTTGACGCATTGCCCAATCGCGCAAGTTATCAGGTTCAGGCATTGGAACGGGGTGCCGTGTCCGGTCTGGATGCGTCCCTGCAGGTACGGCATGGCCAGGTCACGGTAACCACGCGGGATGAACGCGTGACCTATCAGACCCAGCCCGGCGGATCCTTTGTCGCCACCTACTGGGAGGCGACCGAACAGTCCGGCGCTGAATTGGTCAGCAATGAAGGCGGCCTGTTCATCGGTAATCGCGGTGGCCTCACCGACAGCCGTAGCCCGGAGCTGGTGGTTAGTGCCCTGGTGCCGGAATCCGGCAGCCGCCTGGGCGCAGGCGACCGCATCAAGGTTCAGTTCAACGACCTTATCAATACCGACCCGGCCCAATTGTTGGCGGCTATTCAGGTCACCACCGGAAACGGCGAACCGTTGCCCGCCGCTAGTTACCAGCTGGAAGGCGTCAATACGCTGGCCGGCGGTTATGTCACGCTCAGCTTTAGCGACAACCAGGCGCACGAGGGGCCAATCCAGCTCAGCGTCACGTCCGCCATTCGCGCGCTCAATGGCGTGGCACTGCGCACGCCGGTGCAGGCATCCTACGACCTGGTGGCAGGCAAGCGTCCGGTCATAGACCGGATCACCCGCAAGTTCGACGACCTTTTGGGCAGCCATTACTTCCATGCCGATGGCAGCGAGTTGGCGATCATCGAGGGTCAGGGCTTTGGTCGTGATAAGACCGCGATCAAACTGTTTTTGGGCGAGACCGAAATTCCGGCCCAGTCCATTGTCGCCATTGACGATGAGCGGCTGGAGCTGCAGGTCCCGAATCTGTTCCTCAGTAGCACCTCGGTTACCCTGCCGGTGCGGATCGAGGCGGGCGATCTGGCGTATATCAAGCAAGGCGCCATGGTCATTTTGCCGCAGGTGCGGATCGAGGACGTGAACCCGCTGCGCGGACCGCCTCAAGGCGGCAATGTGATCGATCTGTACGGTCGCGGCTTCAGCCATGCGACCCTGGTCAAGATTGGCGGACGCACGGCCGGTGACCTGCGCGTACTGGGCGGCCACCACATTCAGGTCAGGGTGCCCTCTGGTGCCTTCGGCTATGCCGGCATTACCGCCGAAAGCCGCCTGTTTCCAGGTGAGAGCGCCACGGCGCCAGTGGAATATTTCTATGCCGGCCGCGAAACCGGTTCGGTGGATCTCGATTCCGACAAGCCCAGCCCGCTGGCGGCGGTGTTGTTGCGGGATCAGATTCTTTATGCGGTCACCGGTGGTGAATACGATGTCGTCACCCGTGACGGTCGTCTGGCCAAGAAACTGCGCTCCAACGTGGCACGCCTGGTGGTGGCGGACGTCGCTGATCCGGTACGCCCGCTGATTCTGGAGAAAGAGTTTGCCGAGTCCGGCAAGCCCTACCATTTCGATGTGCAGGGCGGATTGGGAACGCAGGGCTTCGTCGCATTGGCGGATATGGGCGACAACCTGTTCGCCGCCGGTGGCAATAGCCTGTTCCACTTTGACCTAACGCTGGCGGCCGACCCGCTGTTGCTGAAGCAGTTGGAACTGCAGAGCTCCATTCGCGACATCGTTGCACGAGATGGCTTGCTCTATGTATCGCACAGCGGTGGCGTGTCCATCTATCAACTGACCGCCGACCGCCAGCTGCGCGAGCTGACGGTAATCGACCGGCTGCAATTGCAGGGTACACCCCACGCCATTGACGTGGTCAACGACAGTCTCTGGATCGTGATGACCGATTCCCGCCGGATCGTCGAAGTTGAGTTGATGTCCGGCGAATACCAAATTGTGCGCAGCTTTGCGACGGTGGATCAGGGCGGTAACCGTATTAAGCCCCGCGATATTCTGGTGAAAGACGAGTTGATCCTGGTCTCCACCGGCTCGCTGGGTACGGTGATTCTGTATCAGGCAGATGCGGACGGCACCGCGGTGCCCGTGTCCTCACTCAACCTGGCCTACCTGGTGCGTCACGGCGATATCTACGCCGGCCAGATGTTGCTCCGTGGCCAGACACTGTATGTCGCCAGTGGCCAGGGCGACCTGCAGCTCTATGACATCGCACCCTGGCTGGAAGGCCGTTACAAGGCCACGCTGAACCTGCGTCATTATTTCTCGGTAACGGGTGATGTCACGACGCTGGCGTTCCATCCGCGCGCGTTGTACGCAGGCTCCACCTTCCCCTATGCCGGTGATCAGCCGACAGAGAACCCAGTGGAGAATGCCAGTGCGGTGAACCACCTGGGTGGCCGACTCAATACCATCGTCAATGATTTGCTGGTGATTACCGGTCATGTGCCCAGTGCCGAAGGCCGTTTGCCGGCCACCGAAGCGGTGGAAGTTCAATTCAACCGTCTGCTGGACGCACAGCAGTTGGCCGCCCATCGCGGTGATCTGCTGAGTGTCACGCTCAATGGCGCCAAGGTGGCCGGGCTGGTCAGCACCCAGGTCAACAACAGTGGCACCAAGCTGCTGTTCCGTCCAACCACGGCGTTTGCCGATGGTCAGCGTTACCGGGTCACCCTGTCGGGTGCTCTGCGTGACCTTCACGGCAAGACCCTGGGCAGCGATTACAGCTTCCGCTTCGTGGCCTCAAGCCATGAGCAGCCGGTCCTAGCCGAAATCCGTCCAGAGTTTGCGAGCTGGCGTGGCGAGGTGCCCATTACACTCTATGGCGCGAATTTCAGCGAAGCCACGGAGGTGTTCCTGGCCGGCCAGCCCGTCGATGCCGCCAGAGTTCAGCGGATCAGTGCCAATGAGCTGCGGTTCACCTTGCCGGCCCTGGCGCAATCCCCCAGCGATAACCAGGTGGTGGGCCTGCAGGTGCGCAATGGCGAGCTGGTGGATAGCCGTCATGCAGCCTTCACCTATATTGCCGATCCCCGGATCGACACCATCGGCGCCTTTGATCGCGTGAGCCAGGTGCTTGAGGCCAGCCGCCAGAACTTCCTGTTCAATTCCGGTGAAATGGTTGCCGTGGAAGGGCGAGGCTTCAGCCCGCTGACCCAGGTGAGCATCAACGGCAAACCAGCTACCGACGTGGTACTGGAGGGCGCGAATCTGCTGAGCTTCCGCCTGCCGGCGAACACCTTGGGTCAACTCCAGGTGGTGCTGAGCAATGTCGAGCCGGCGGTGGATGGTATCGCCAACGACGAGCTGCGCATCGAGTTGGGTACCAGCACCAGGATTCAGGGCGTACAGGGGCTAGAACGTGAAGGCGCCCTGCTGCTTAGCTATGAGAGCAGCGCCCAGGCAAGCACCTGGAACCTGATGAGCACTCTGGAAAGCGAAGTTCCGGTCCTGCTGGCGAAAGGCGGCATTGCCCAGCCTGTTCGCGATGCCGCGCTCAGCGTTGATTACCTGGCGCTGCTGGCGGATACGGGGCGGGCGGTCATCGACTTCTACGATCTGGCAAATCCCTTTGAGCCACGTTTGTTGGATCGTTTCGAAAACCCATCGGCTTACCCCATCACCCGCGTGCAGTTGCATGGGGATAGCTGGGTCGGTTTTGGCGCCAACAAGCTGTTCGTGGGCACCGTACGTGGCAGCAACGTGCAGGCGCTGGAGCTGGGACCACAAGCGGTTCAGGACGTGGCGTTCGATCAGGATGGCGTTTATGTCCTCTATGACGGCCAGGTGGATTTCCGTCATTTCGGACAACTGGATCTGGTCGCTCAGACGTTGCAACACTCCGTCATTGCACCCGAATCCATCGCGGTGGACGGCCAGCGCCTGTTGATTCGTTCAGCGACCGAACTGGAGCTACTGAACCTCAACAACATGAAGCGCGGTGAAAGCGCCATCATTGGCAAGGCTTTGTTGCCGCAGGATGATGCCGTGGTGAATGGTGAGCTGCTGGCGGCCTGGGATCGGACCCGGGAGCGGCTCAGCCTGTATGACCTGAATCAGGCGGGACAGCAGTTGCAACTGGTGGCACTGAGCGATGTTCGTGCGCCTGATCTGACGACACTGAAGCATCTGACCTTCCGTGGTGAGCTGCTGGAGTGGACAACCGCCGGCAGCTACTACACCGTCAAACTGCCATTCAACAACCTCTGGCGCCTGCTGCCGCAGCGCATCGGGCATGAACGCGCGCCCCTGACTCTGGCGGTGACCGGTGCCGCGGACAACTGGCGTGATGTGCTGGTGGATGTGGTTCGCGCCAGCGATGGCCAGCGGCTGCCGGACAGCAGCGAGTTGCTTGGACGCGAACTGCGCTTCCAGGTGTTCGGCGATAGCTATCAATTGGGTGAGCGCTATCAGATCGCACTGTTCAACAGCCCCGCCAATCTGATTGATGGCGCCGAGGTTCAGATCGATCTGCCCTGGGAGCTTGAGACCGAGGCCCTGTTTGGTCTGTCCCCCATGCGGGCGCAGATGGTGCAGCCTTCCAACAGTATTACCGACCGCCTCACCCAGTACCGGGTGATAGGACAACAACTGCATCACGCAGACGGGCTGGAACTTGGTGAGCTGACCCTGATGCCAGGCCAGTTCAGCGTCAACAACACCGGCACCGAAATCACGTTCACGGCGGCATTGTCGACGCCGGGCATCAAGTCCCTGCGGCTGTCGCAGCAGGGCGGCGCGCGGGTCTTGACCTTGCCCGCCGCGGTGCAGATTGTTCAGGCCATCGAGCTGCAGGATATTCAGACCGACAATGCCAAGGGCGGTACCAAGGCCCTGAGTGACAGTGGTCATAACCGTATCACGGTCAGTGGGCTGGGGCTCACGGGCAATCTGTCGGTACACCTGCTGGCGTACGGCGACGGCTATGAGCCGGATCAGACCAACCGGGTCACGTATCGTCTTGAAAACGGCGCATTGGTAATTGACGACTCTCCCGTCACCATCCCCGGTAAGCAGTACCAGTTGGTGATCATGCGCGCGGAAACCAATGAACGGGTAGCGGCGAGCGAGGCTCTGTTGCTGACGTCGGTGGACGATACCGCACCGCGCCAGACGAACCTCCAACGACTGACCTATGGCGGAGCGCTGCAACTGACGTTCAACGAGCCGATCCAGGCCGCCAGCTTCAGTGTCCACAAAGCCTTCCAGGACTACAGTGGCCTGAGCGAGCAGGATATTTCGGCGCGTTTTGAACTGATCAACATCAGCCCCCAGACCCTGGCCCTGCGTTTACTGCCGGGCCAGGTGCTGGAACATAATGCGCAGTATCGGATCGCGGTTGGCGGTATTCAGGATTTGGCCGGCAACCTGCCGCTCACCAACCTGGGGCAGAGCTTGCCTCAGGCCGGTGCGCATGAGTCTGCCTTCATCGCGCAAGATACATTGCCACCACGGGATATTCAGCTGGTTCGTGTGAGTGATGGCCTGGCGGTCAATGAAGCCATGCTGTTAACACGTGGTCGCAGCTACCAGTTCAAGGCGACGGCGGCGGACAACTACAGCAACGCCACTCAGATCAGCTTTGCCTATCGCCGCTCGACCGCCCATGGTGCGGCGGATACCGGCTGGATCAGTGTTCCCTCAATGGTCAATGGCGTTTTCACCTATCAGGCCATGCCAGACCATCAGTACTTTGAGGTGCGCATGCGGGCCACGGATGCGCGCGGTAATCTGAACGAGCGTGTGTTCCGGGCGGCCCTGCGCGACCCGGTCATTGAACTGGAGAGTTTCCACACCAATCCGGCCGAGCCCGAGGAATCGGTTCGCGCCGAGGTGCATTTCGACCTGCTGGGCGACATCGATATGGTGTCGGTGGCGGAAATCAGCATCGCCCAGATCCAGAGCGGCAAGCCCAAGGATGTGACGTCCAACTACAGCTCAACCCTGGGCTCGGTGTTCGCCTCCTTCGTCAATCCGAAGATTCGCGACCTGCTGCCGGAAGGCGCCGCCATTGCGCCGGTGGAGATGGATACCCGTCTGCGCGTCAGTTATGGCTTCGGCGCGGTGAAGGTGTTTGATCAGGCCTATACCCTGTATCTGGACCGAACGCCGCCCACGCTTGAGATCGTGTCTCCCGGCCAGGGCGACTTCGTCGCGATCGGCGAGCGCACCGATGTCATTCTCAAGGCGTTTGACAAATACGGCATTGAGCGCGTCGAAGTGCGGCATAACGGCGCTGCCTGGGAAACCCTGGCCGATCCGACCCGCTACAGCTTTGTCGCGAGTGAGGCGGATCTGGAGCATGGCATCACCATCGCCGCCCGGGCCACCGACCCCAACAATAACGTCAGTCCGATTCAGTCCGTGACGCTCTATCCCTATGATGCGGAAGCGGGCGCGCCACGGGTTGAAATACTGGCGCCGGATAACGGTACCACCTTCCATGAAGGTGAGCAGATCCGCCTTGAAGTTCTGCTGCGTAACGTGGTGGATGCGGAACTGTTCTTCGATATTGGTGGTGTGGAGGCACCCGCCTCGTCGGGCATCCGTTTGACCCGCGCCAGCGACGGCCCCGAACGCCAGTTCGTGACGGCCACCCTGCCGACGGTGGATGAGAATATCGTGGTGCTGGCCCGTGTTCAGAAGGCCAACCTTAAGGGCTATAAGTTCCTCAATGTCGTCAATGACGAAGGTATCGAGGAAGAAGTCAGCACGGTACTGGTGCCGGCTACCCGGATTCTGACGGGCTCGGAGTTCTGGGTCAGCACTCAAATTCCGTCCAGCATGCAGGATGCCTCCTCCAGTTCCGAAGTGTTGGTGCGGGATCCGGCTGAACAGGTCACGCCGATCCAGGAAGCCCTGGGTGGCACCCTGATCACGCAGGTATCCGCCGAAGGTAGTCAGGTCGAAGTCGAAACCTTGCTGCGGGACAACTCAGGTCATGAAAAACGCCGTCTACACAGTCTGGCCAAAATTGCCTATCTGAGTGACGACACAGCCCGCGATTACGCGGTGGCGGCGGATGCCGGCGAAACGCCGGTGGCCTTGGTTGCCGTGGCGGGCATGCCGACGGAGCAAGACGTTATCACTGCGTTCAATAAGAGCAGTGGTGGCTATCGCCTGATGGCCGGCGCCACGGGAATTGCCAATACCAGCCGGGGTCGCATCGAAGCGCTGTTCAGCAGCGGCCAAGCGCTGCTGGCTCAGGTCAGCGAGGGCGGCGAGCACATTCTGCGCCGTTATCCGATCCATTCCGGCGGCGTGACCGCGGCCGACATGAATTGGCCGCTGGCCGGCGACCTGCTCGGCGCCAATGGTGATCTGGTTTGGCTGCGTTAT
The DNA here is from genome assembly GCA_964467875.1 of uncultured Pseudomonadales bacterium. Classification (GTDB taxonomy): domain Bacteria; phylum Pseudomonadota; class Gammaproteobacteria; order Pseudomonadales; family Oleiphilaceae; genus JAEZAA01. The sequence continues at coordinate 13,929 of CAYXVO010000013.1, forward strand.
GGTGATGCCCTGGCCGGAGCCGTGCTGGCCGGCAATGAACTCGTGCCGGCGCTGGCGCCGAGCCTGCGTGATCCGATTCTGGCGACGCAGACGGATGGCAACCTCCTGTATGCCCTGACCGAGGCGGGTCTCTACCGCTTCCGTCTGGTGCCTAATGACCTGCCACGGGTTGAGCGTGACTTCTTCGTGGCGCTGCCCGGCCAGACCGGCTTCCAGGTCGAAGGCAACCGCTTGGTGACCTGGCAGGGAGACGCTCTCTACCAACACGAGCTTTTGGCGGATGGCGGTCTGATCACGGCTGAGCCGGCAATTGCCTTGCCCGGCGCGGCTGACCGAGCCGTTCGTGACGGCCAGTTGCTGTGGGTTCGTACCCAAATGAATGCCTACACGCAGTGGTTCGCCCTCAAGGACAATGAGATCGTCGGCATTCTGCCCGCGGGCGCCAGCCAGCTCCTGATCGTTCCGGGTCGTCTGTACTTTGATCAGACTCTCGATGGCATTCAACGGGTCCAGTCACGCACCATTGAGCTCATGGCTGAGCCCATGGCGCTGAGTGCGGTCGCCGAAGAGCTGCCTCACGGGGTGGCTTTGAGGACCCAGCTCGCGGCTGCACCCGTCGGTGTCACGCAGTTCCATATCCAGGACAGTCAGGGCCAGCGTCTGCCGGCCTGGTTGGAGTACGACGCGGGACAGCAATACGACGCGGGACAGCCGCGCTGGTTCGTGCCCCGTGCAGCGTTGAACACCGGGACGATCCGGATCATTGCGCAAACCGCTGGCCAGCAGGCCCAGGTTGATGTGGCGCTGGATATGACGCGCCACACGGCGATTGTCGAACTCAGGCCAGACACAGGTCAGACGCTGACGCAGGGTGCTCTGGTGCCGGTGATGATCAAGGCCGGGGCTCAGGCTCGCATGTCCGCTCAATCCTTCGGGTTCTCCGAGCAGACCCAACCGCTGGCGCTGACAACCGCAAGTGCCTTTAACTGGCTGCAAGTTCCGCTTGATGAAGCCAGCCTGACCTGGAGCCATCTGGTGGATGGCATGCCCCAGGGGCAGCAGACGCTGACGTTGGCCGCCAATAACGCAGAGGTTGCCACCGTCACCATTCTGGCGCCGCAGAACAACAGCACGTTGCGCGCGGGTGATCAGGTCGCGGTGCAGTACCGTGCGACCGATGATTCCGGCACGGCATTCCGCTTCGCCGAACTGGCGCTGTTCGACTTTAACCGCAATCTGCTGGCACGGGTTCTGCTGCAGGATAGCGACGGCACGGCCAGTCTGCGCCTGCCGGCGGTCGCCGCCAAGGACACGTTCTACGTCCGGGTGCGTGGATACTGGGGCGATCACTTCCGCTATAGCGAGCAGGAAGTGGCGGTGCAGGTCTATCCCCGTCTGCAGGTGCCACAGCCAGTACTGAATGGCGTCAGCGCCACGGTGTTTGCCGGCAGTACGGTCTCCTACCAGATGGTGGTACCGAATCTGGAGCAGTACCAGAGCCGCATTGAAATTCGCGACCAGGACGGTGCGCTACGAGCGTCCGGTACGACCCAGGTAGACTTTTTGGTGCCTGATGACGCCACCCGTCTCAAGGTGACGGCTATCATCAGTGACGCCAATGGCAACAACGAAAGCCGTGAGTATCAGGTTCTGGTATTGGCGGGCGTGTCTCTTGAGACCCGGACCACGGGTAACGCCTTCGATGTGTTGCTGCCGGACGTAGGTCGGGCCTGGATCGCCCAGGGCCGCGAACTGCGCGACCAAAATCAGCAACTGCTGACCACGCTAGACAGTGAGATCTCCGCGCTGGCCCGCCTGGGCGATCGCCTGTTGGTGGCACTACGCAGTCAGGAGTTGGTGATTCTCGACCCGGCCGAACAGTTCCTGGTGCTGAGTCGCTATCAGTTGAACGGCGTGGCAACCGATCTGGCGTTGCATGGCGACCGCCTGCTGGCGATTGTCGAGGGTGGCCTGCAGGGCTTTGAGATTAGCGGTAACGCCCTGACACCCCAGACGTTGACGTCATTGAGCACGAATGACCGTGGTGTCGAACGTTCGTCCTCCTACGCGAACGATGAGCTGGCGCTGGACGTACAGCCTGGCCGCAATGGCTTCGTCGTGTTGCGAACCGATTCCGTTCTCTGGTTCGATGCTCAGTTCCAGACCCGAGTCGAGGCAGGCGTGTCCGTCACGGATGCGATTGCCATGACGCCGGCCGCCGACCGCTGGTTTGTCAGCACACTTAACGGCCATCTGCTATCGGTCGATAACCAGGGACGTACACTGCGCTACCAGAATCTGGTGGTCGCCGCGGAACGCCTGATCGTGCAGGGCCGCTATCTCGTGGCCCTGTCTGAAGCCGCTGACAGCGTGCAGTTGATCGACATCACCAACCCCTTTGACGTCGCGCAGGTGGGGGCCTTCCGTCAGAATTTGGCAGGTAGTGTCGCGCAGGCGCAGCTGGTGCAGGGTGATCTGTGGCTGGGTGATGCCAGCGGCACGGTGCTCAATCTGCGTCAACAGGCCGGCGAACCCGTGACGGTTTATCGCAGTGACAGCCCACGGGGTCGCGTGGTGGATGTTGCGGCCGCGCAAGGCCGCGTGCTCGCCGCCGCCAGCCACTATGGTGCGTTGTACCACAGTCGCGCCGACGGCGAATGGCAGACCAAATCCTATCCGGAAAAAGGCTGGGGGCTGGCGGTCAGCCATGTCCTGCTGGATCGCGAACGGGCCTATCTGGCGCACAACGACAAACGTCAGCTGATCGCCATTGACGCGCTGAACCTGCACGAGCAGGCGTCGCCCGAACATGTCCTGGTGTTCCAGAATCTGGCGATAAGTGCGGTGGCCGCGACCGAAGCGCTTATTGGCGCCAGCTCCGGCAATCAACTGCATCTGGCCGCAAAAGGCCAGCTCAGCCTGCAGGGGCTGGTCAGCTTGCCCTTGGGTGAGGAGATCATCAGCCTGACGGCGCAGGGAGATGCTTTCTACGCCAGCACTAACAATCGCCGTTTGTACCGGATCGTACCGGGTGCCTTGCCCCTGGATGACTACCTGGTGCAGGTGGAAGGGCTGATCGACGGCGCTGCCGACAACATTCAGAACCTGACCGTGTCGGGTGACTACTTGTTCTTCAACGTCGGCACCGAACTGCATCGTCTGGACCTGAACTCCTTCGTGGATACGACACTGGAGCTGGCGGGTAGTCTGGCAATCAATGCCTTGAACTATGGCGACGGCTTCCTCTGGGTCGCCCACCGCACCGCGACTGCAAGCGAAGTGCGCGCTATTGCCGTGGGCGACTGGCAGGTGCAATCCGGGTTCAGTCTGCAACTGGCGCAGGAAGTGACGGATCTGGCCTACAGTCAGGGCTTCCTGGCGTTGGGGCTGGGTGACTTCGGTGTGCAGATGGTGGAATTGAATGGTCGTTTGCAGGGTGCTAATGCGGCACTGCTGGCTCCCGCGGCCGGCCGGGTGTATGTCCAGGGACAGCGCATGGAGCTGGCCCTGAGCGATGCCCAGAGCGTCAGCGCCGTACGTTATTACGTCAACGATGCCCTGATCGGCGGCAGCGCGGAACAGCCCTACCGTTTGGATACGCTGGTTCCACCCAATCTGCGCAACGGTCAGCCATTTGATCTGCGTGCCGAGATTGAGACCCACAGCGGCCTGGTTTTGCGCTCCAACCCACGCAAGGTGGTGTTGCAGGGTGAAGATCTGCCGGGTAACGCCTTTGAAGTCGTCATCGCCAAGCCCGCTCAAGGCGTGGCGACCTATGTGCCGAAACCGCTGGAGATCCGTGCCGAGGTCCGCAACAGCTCGCAGCCGATTCACCAGGTGGAGTACTACGAGGCTGATACAGCCGAGGGCCCCTATCGCATCATCGGCAAGCACTATGGCCCCGAATATGTGATTTTCCGCGCCTATGATGTGGTCGACAGCGGCAAGTACCTGAAAGTGCGCGCCGTGGACAGTTTCGGCAACATGACCGAGTCCGAGCCGCTGCAGTTCACCCGGATTCAGGATCAGCAGGCGCCGCTCATTGGGCCGTTCTCGGTCCAGGGGGCGATTCGTCCGGGCAATGAAATCATTGCCGAACACCCCTATAGCCTGAGAGTGGCGGTTTATGATGCGGAGAGTGGCAGTGAGTCCGCCATACTGCGCCGCAATGGACTGATTGTCGCCGCACTCTTTGAGGAAGGCACCC
>CAYXVO010000014.1:0-1470 GCA_964467875.1 uncultured Pseudomonadales bacterium
GGGGGCGATTCGTCCGGGCAATGAAATCATTGCCGAACACCCCTATAGCCTGAGCGTGGCGGTTAATGATGCCGAGAGTGGCATTGAGTCCGCCATCCTGCGCCGCAATGGACTGATTGTCGCCGCCCTCTTTGAGGAAGGCACCCTGCGGGTCAACGAATCCAAGGCCGTGGCCGGAGAGGTGATGGATTATCACCTGGTGGTGACCGACAAGGCCGGTAACCGCAGCGAATTTGCCCAGTCCTACGTCATTGTCGAGGATCTGGCGCCCAGTATTGAACGACTGGAGCTGGAGACCGCGGAAGTGCTGGAGCAGGGTCTCTTCACCGTACGCCTGAGGGTTTCCGACGAGGTCGCGCTGGGACGGGTCGAACTGGTGTGGAATGGCTTCACCCAAGCGGTTGCCCTGCAGCCAAATTCCTCCAGCCTGAGTACCAGCGTTCAGCTCCGCGACCGCCGTGCAGAACGTGTCGCGGGAAGTCTGGAACAGATTCTGGTGCTACGGGTCACTGATGATATAGGCCAGGTCACCGAGCAACAACTACCCGTGACGCTGCTCCAAGACCATGCGCCGGACGCCTCCAAGTTGGTGGTGAGCTATCCCTCAACAGCCTTCTATGGCGAAAAAGCCGCCCTGGCCGTTAGCAACTTCAAGGCGGCGAACGAAGGCATTGATCCAGTGGTCGTGTCCGTCCTGGAAGTCGTGCCAAATGCGGCGAACATTCAGAGCTACGACCATGCCACCCCAGGGCGGGAATGGCGTCAGGTGCTGAACCTTCCTGCTACTGAGCTGGCGGACAATACATACCGTTTCCGCCTGCGTCTGACCGATCATCTTGGACAGTCCAGCGAGACCGAAGTCCAGGCAATCCAGTTGTGGCACCGCCCCAACCAGCTGCGTTTCCACACGGATGCCGGTGAAATCGGCGTTAACCCGGCTTACGTGACGGTCGGCGATCAGGTCGGTTATCAGGTGGAAGTGCTGGATAAGGCGGCCCGGCGCGTGCCCTATCAGAACATCCGCTGGACCCTGCAGCCGGTTCTGGACAATGGTCAGTTTGGACCGGCCCAGGCTGTGCACGAGACCGCTTCCAGCATCCTCGGCCTGGCCTGGCTTGAGTTTGACTCGGCCTTGACCAGTGGCCGTTACAAGCTGAGTGCGGAACTTGTGGATAACCGTCAGATCGCGACCGCCATGGGTGTTCGGATCTATGCCGGTGAAACCCAGGAACTGCAGTTTGCCCATATCGGGCGAACGCAGGCAGGTCAGCCCTTCCTGCTCGATATCACCGCCCGTGATGCCGGCGGAAACCTGACCGAACAGGACTCTGTCACGCGGGTCAATGTGCGTCTACCTTATGCGGGCTTCCACTTCGGCTTCGCGAACGGCGTCGTGGCCAAACCGATTGCCGAGGGTGGCGAACAGGCGGAAATCCGTCTGCAAAATGGTCGCGCCCAGGTTCCGGTGGT
>CAYXVO010000014.1:1480-17496 GCA_964467875.1 uncultured Pseudomonadales bacterium
CAGCTATCAGGCCCTATTGGCGCCTGCTGCCGAGTTTACTCAGCTACAGACGCTGTACGATGTTGCAGGTAATGGCAGCATGGTTCCGGTGTCGTCGATCTCTCTGAGCGTCGTGGCCGGCGAGGCATTCCAGGTTCGCCTGGTGGAAGTCGACCGCACCAATCTGCCTCTGGGTGATGAGTCGCGCCTGGAAGCCGGTGAGACCGCGACTGTCGCCGCAACATTGCTCGATAAATACTACAACCGCGTGCTCGAGTTCGACCCGCTGGTCAGTCGCACACCCGCTAACCTGCACTTGAGTGTCGGCGTGGACGGCAATGCGCTTATCAATAACGGAGCGGGCGAGGCGACTGTTGAGCTGACCCAGGGTTACGGCACCTTCAACGTGAGTACCGACCTGGTGGAAGAGATCCAGGTGACGCCGCTGGTGACGGAACCGGTGATACCGGGCGTGACCGTACTTGAGCCGTTGACGCTGAGCTTCCTCAAGCCCTATCCGGCGGTCGAACTGGCGGAGTTCGAGCCAGTGGTCGACAGCCTGATCAATCCGCTGGTATTGGCCTACAACGAGCCGGTCTATGTGGCCGCGGGGCAGGCGCAGAGCCTGGCGCTGGTGACGCTGGATGGCGAGCTGGTGGCCGGCGATTTCGCGGTGGCTGATGAACTGGTGGCGTTCACACCGGAACAACCGCTGGTGCTGGGTGCCTGCTATGAGGTGACCACGCACAACTCCAGCCTGAAGGGTGTGGCGGCGAACGATGCCGTGCTGCGCCAGACGCTGTCGCCATGCGCGCCGCGCGCGAGACTGGCACTGCCGTCAACGCGCTTTGTGCTGGAAGGCACGACCCAGGCCCTGACGGTGGCGTTGGCGGAAGGCCTGCAAGCCTCCGCGCTGAGCAATGGCCAGGTTCATGTCCGGGCGCTTGGCGTGGAAGAATACAGCCGACCCATCGACTGGCGTAACCCACAGGTCCAGATCCCCGTTTATAGCGGTCAGGCTATCGCCGATGGTCAGGAAATCGAGATCAGCCTGTCTGGCCTCGATAGCGCCAATCAGCCGGTATATTCGGCCAATGCCGTTACCTTGCGGGTCCTGCAGGCCAACGCCGACTTCGACGGTGATGGCCTGACCAACGCGCTGGAGTTCTCGCTGCCAGGTCTCGACCCCGCCAACGCTGACAGTAATGGCGATGGCATCGCCGATGGCGACGACGATCTCGATGGCGACGGCCTGTCCAATGCCGAGGAAGTGGCCCAGGGTACGAAGCTGGGTAACTCTGATAGCGATGGCGATGGCCTGAGCGATTACGATGAGCTCTATCTCCATTATTCCGATCCCAACGCGACCGACACCGATGGCGACGGGGTACCGGATTACGTGGAAGTGGTGTCCGAGTCCGATCCGGCCAATCCGGAAGAGGCTCTGGTGGATCCCTTCTTCGTGACGGCCATCAGCGTGGCACCGGCGGAAATGACCCACACCCTGGGCGTGGATCCCAATCCGTTCCGTCTGGCGGTGAAGGCAACCTTTGAACATGAAGGTCGCACCGTGGTCGGGGTTGATCTGCGCAACAGCACGGATCTGCTGGAATTCCGCAGCGGTGACAGCCAGGTGGCGACGGTCAGTTTCGATGGCCAGTACACGGCGGTGGCCGCCGGCTCCACCGAGCTGGAAGTAATCTTCGTGGAGAAAGGGCTGAGTCAGCAGGTGGCCCTGACGGTAATCGAGAACCAGACGGACAGCCGCTTCCCCTGGCTCAAGCTGGTACCGACCGAGCCGCCACAGATGCTGTATCGCGGCGCGGATTACGGCCAGGTTGTGTTCGATGTCATGGGACCACTCTGGGTTGCCACCGGTGAGTTCACCGCGCAGCTCGACGGTCGCCCCATCGAACTTCGGGGCCTTGGCGATCAGGACCAGAAAGTTGCGCCGCAGGCCTGTGAAGGCGACCTCTGTGTCAGCCAGTCGTATGCCGAGCTGGTTCCCAATGTGGATGGATTCAGGTTCAGGCTGGTGTTCCCGCAGGGTGTGCCCCTCGACCTGGAGGGCAGGCTGGAAATCCGTTTCATGGTCAACATGGAATTTGGAGGCTTCCCGATCCAATTCGAGCACACCATTGAAACGGCATTGCCGGTCAGCGACGACCCCGCACCCGTTGTGACGCTTGGCGCGGACTACTCCGCAGGCATCGCGCTGGTCGAGGGTATGCCGCTGGATATACCCCTGACGGTGCTTGATCCGGCGTTCAACAACCTGACCGTTGATCTGTTGCTGGACGGACAGCCGTGGAATGGCGTCGGTAATGACGCCTGCACGACCATCGAGTTCATGACGCCGGATTACTGGCATTTGGGTAGAGAAGGTATGTACTGGACTGACACCGGTGTCGTGATGAGCGGCGACGGAGTGCTGTGGACATACTCTCATCTGACGCACTGGGTTGGCTCGGCGACATCCGTCACCCTGACCATTGCCCCGGACGAGTCCGCGCAAGGGCAAGAGCTTTCGGTGATTGCCTATTCAAACGAGGGCATTTGGGAAAGAAGCATCGGCAGGGTGAGCTTTGGTGTCGAAAATCAGACCCCTGTCACCGTGACGTTCGATCTTGCTGACGTACAGGGTCTGGCGGGGCTTGGCTTCTTCCAGGCAGAGAGTGGTGCATTCAGCTACAAGGTCGAGAGCATCAGGTTCGCTGGCGTGGCGGAGTGCCGGAATCTTTATCGGTACGAGCCCTATTTCAATGGCTATACCCATACGCCGGACTATCAGGTCCAGCGCCACTACTACCGGGCGACGGCAGAGGACAGTGGCAAGCAGCTGTCCCTGCGGGTTACCGAGCAACGGGCGGAAGGTTTGGCGCCCCGGGCGTATGACATTCCAGTTGGCCCACTGATGGTGCAATCTGGTGGAAGCTGTTCGGCTGAGCCACGGGTCTCTCGTGTTAGCCCGGCTCGTTCCGTGCTGTACAAGCTGAATCTGGAGCGGAGATATGAGGTGCGAGTCGCTGGTGCCGCCCAATCGGTCGGATCAGCCAGCGCGACCGATGGCGCGTCCTTAATTAACGAGCGAATTCGTAATGATATCGAATGGTTCCGCGATGATATCGCGCCTGATTTGCGGCCACTGAATGACCCGGGATTGGTGCTGCGTGTGACATCAGACGCCGTGATTGAGCGGCTGTCGTTGCTGGATGAGTGGGAAGTTTCCGACTTTGTTTCGGACAATGGCGTCGATTTCCGCTACAACGGCTCATTCGAAACCTTAGCCGCAGCCATGACCGACGGTCGGATCCGAGTCCGCGCGGAGATGGTTTGTCCGGGGCAGGACGACGAGTGGATTGAGGTCGAGCTCGACGTTGATACAGGGCTGACGCTGATGCGTGATCCCGCGCCTCAGATCAGCGTGCCGGGTACCCTGAAGTTGCCGCTTGGTAGCGTGAATAATCTGGAAGTGACCGTGACGGATGCTGGTCGCAATCTGGCATCCATTGTGGTCTATCTGGAAGATCTCTCCGGGAACTCAACGGAGGTTCCGATCTTCTACTCGGACAACTTCCATGATAACGATTATGTGTGTGATGAGTGGGGTTACTGTGACTGGCAATCGCCTTTCTGGCTGATGCCGACCGATGTCACGAAGCTCTATGTTCCCCTCATGGCGCAGATGAGTCCCGGCCTGTACCGGCTACATGTCATGGCAATCGATAGTCTGGGGAATGCCGTCGTCAATACGGATGCCTTGTTGAAGGTGCCTTTCCCCTTGATGAACCCGGACAGCGACCTGGATGGCGATGGCCTGACGGAGTATGAGGAGATCATGCTCTACGACACCAACCCGTACAGTGATGACACGGATGGTGATGGCGCTCCGGATTACGTGGAAGTGGTCTCTGGTTCGGACCCGGCCGATCCGAAATCGGTTGCGGTCGCTCCGGCGTTCATTACCGATATTCAAGTGTCCGACACCACTCGACGACACATCCTGGACTTCGATCCGGAGACCTTCCGTCTCAAGGTGACGGCAACGCTGCTCTATAACGACCGGGAATATTCCGGCGTGGATATCAGTCAGAGCGTGGGAACACTGAAGTTTGGTACGTCCGATCCGTCGATTGTGAGCGTTTCCGAAAATGGTCTGTTCCGGCCGATCACGGCGGGTACGGCGGAGTTGGAGGTGATGTTCGATCCACTGGAGATCAGGCGGACCGTCACTCTCGAGGTCTTGGCCCTGGAGGCTCTGGAGCCTGGGCCGTTGGCGGCTGCCATCGACGTCAGCGGGGACCAGGCCTGTGTGATCACGGATCAGGGTCTGCGCTGCTGGGGACGTTATGTGCAGGAGGTTCCCCAGGATCTGATCAATCCAACGGCCGTCGCCGTCGGTGGCAACCACGCCTGCGCTATTACCGACGAGGGCGTGCGGTGCTGGGGCGACAATTACTCCGGCCAGACTGACGTGCCGGCGGATCTGATCAATCCTAAACGGGTCGTGGTGGGCTCGGACCACAGCTGTGCCTTGACGGAAAGCTACCAGGTGCGTTGCTGGGGCCGCACGGACAGCCGTCCACCGGAGATGTTCAAGGCAGCCGGGTTCAGCAATGAGACGCAGGCCTCGGGATCGTTCATTTATGACGGAACGGGTCCGGCGCTTGTCCCTGACGATTTAGGGCCAGCCATTTCTCTCTCGGCGGGCAGTGGCTTCACCTGTGCCGTGACCAGCGCCGGCGTCCGCTGTTGGGGTGATAACTATGACAGGCAGCTCGAGGTGCCGTTCGACCTAGTGAATCCGCGGGCGGTCGCATCCGGGTACAGTGCAAGCTGCGCGATCGACGACCAGGGTGTGCAGTGCTGGGGCTATGACATGGAGCCGGCGCCATCGGATCTGGTGAATCCCTCGGCCCTTGGCGTGGGCGATGGTCACGCCTGCGCGCTGACCGACGAGGGCGTGCGTTGCTGGGGAAGTAACTGGAACGGCCAGACCAACGTACCCTGGAACTTGACGGATCCATTGGCAATTGCCGCTGGCGGAGCCTCCTCGTGCGCCTTGACCCGGGAAGGTCCTCGCTGCTGGGGATACAACTGGAGCGGCATCAATGATTTTGACCTGATCAACGCCGATGTTTCAGACGCGACGGCCATCTATGCCGGCTACGATACCAGTTGTGCGATTCTGCCCACCGGTGCGCACTGTTGGGGGGGCAATGACGGCAATGTGGCACGATACCCGATGGAGGCGGGTCTCACCGGACCGCTCGCGATATCCAACGATCATGGCTGTGCCATTGAAGATGGCGAGGTGCAGTGCTGGGGGGAGAACTATTATGGCGAGGCCACACCTCCAAATGATTTGGTCAACCCCAGGCAGATTGTCACAGGCAATGCCCACAGTTGTGCATTGACTGATACCGGCGTGCGCTGCTGGGGGTATAACAACTACAAACAGATCAATGTTCCGATCAATTTGGCTAACCCCAGACAATTAGCCGTAGGAACTTACCATACCTGCGCATTGACGGATGTTGGTGTCCGTTGTTGGGGCAACAACGGATCAGGACAAATTGATGTGCCGAGCAACCTCATTAATCCGCGCGAAGTCGCCGCTGGGCCATGGCATACCTGTGCGGTGACCGACACCGGAGTTCGTTGTTGGGGATATTTCTATGGTCAGAATAGGATACCAACCGATCTTATCAATCCAAGGCAGCTAATGGCGGGGGGTGACCATGGCTGTGCCCTCACCGACACGGGAGTACGTTGCTGGGGAAATGGTTGGCTAGGGCAGTCAGACGTGCCGACTGACCTCATTAACCCAACACAAATTGCTGTCGGTGATACTCATACCTGCGCATTGACCGACACCGGCGTGCGCTGCTGGGGGAATAACGGGCGTGGCCAGAGCAGCGTTCCGACGCTATCGAGCTTTGAGTGGCTGATGACTATTCCATCGCCTCATCCGCCTATACGACCCGTGCCGCACTAGCACAAGGCGAATGTCGCAGAGGCGCTTGTAGCAAAGGCACCTTAAGCGCGGAGTGAGCTTGAGTTAAGCAAAATCTGTGGGTTGATCGGCAGTCAGAGAATATCAGTCGTGACCATCCGCACGTCCATATAACGGGCGTGTGGCAGACCGCAGTAATGGTACAAAGAGACAGGTATAATGCGCGCCGAATTTGCGTCCTCGACAGCATTGGTCGAGCACGCCGATTGGCCAACGTGAGTAATAGCAGTAGCAGGCAGGATCCTACATGAAGTACACGAAGTTGCTGGCCGCAAGCATCTGTGCGGTAACCATATTGTCCGGCTGTGGCGATTCCAAGGAACTTGCCGTCATTGATGGCCGCGATATCTCCCAGGCCGAGTTTCAGGCCTACCTGAAGTTCAAGCGTATTCCCGAGCAAGACCAGGCCCGGGTACAGCGGGCGCTGGACGATTTTATTCAACGTGAAGCCTTGGCCGTGGCCATTGAGAACAGCGAGCGGCTGGACACCGAATTGATGCAGGCTGAGCTGCAAGAGTTCCGACGCCAGATGTTGATCGGCCGCTACTTCGAAACCTACCTCAAAGATACCGTGAGCGATGAGGCGGTGCGTAACTACTACGCCAGCAACGCCGAGCAGTATCAGGCCAAAAGTGTCCATGCCGCCCATATCCTGGTGCGTGTGGACTCCAATCTGAGCGAGACCGAGCGTCAGGCCAAGCTCAGCACCGCCCACGAGGCCTATAGCCGCCTGCAGACCGGCGCGGATTTCGCCGAGACCGCAAAAAGCTATTCGGAAGACGCGGTGTCCGCCGAAAAGGGCGGCGATTTGGGCTGGCTCAAGGAAGGCGCCGTCTCACCAGAGTTTTCCCAGCGTCTGTTCGCCCTGCAGCCCGGCGAGGTCACCGAACCTTTCCTGACGTCCTTCGGCTTCCACGTGGTGAAGCTGATTGAAGGGCCGCAGGTGGTCAAGCGACCGGTTGAGGCGGTGGAAGGCGATATTCGCTATCAACTGCGCAACGAAGCGAAGCTGGCGGAAACCCAGCGCTTGCTGGAGAGCGTCAAGATCAACCGCACGGCCTCCGAATCCTCGAAGGATAAGCCGTGATGCGCCTGCCCTACAGCGGCCTGTTGTTGGCGGCCGGCCTGCTGGTGTTGTCCGGCTGTAGCGAGAAATCAGAGACCGCGGCAGTCTCCGCGTCGTCTTCGGTGGTGGCCAAGGTCAACGGTGAGGAGATTACCGAAGCTGATATCGACCTGACCCTGCAGCGCACGTTCAGTAACGCCGACCTGACCCTGGCCGACGCCGGCCTGCGGGACAAGGTGCGGGATAGTCTGATCGCGAGTCGCGCCATGAAACAGGCCGCGCTGCAGGAGTTGCCCACAGATGAGGTGGCGCAGATTCGTCAGATGGCTCGAGCCTATGAAGAAGAGTTGTTCGTTAAGGCGTACCTGCAGCGACACGCATCGCCCGAGCCCGTCACCAGCGAGATGGTGCAGGCCTACTATAACGAGCACCCCCAGGAGTTCGGCGCCGAAACCCTGCATGATTTTGAGTTATTGAAGGCCCCGGCCAATCTGGATGACGCCGCGCGTGACGTCCTGCTGGCGGACGTGGCGAAGATTCAGGCCGAGGCGAACTGGACGGGCGCCGCCAAAGGCTGGTCCGCGCAGTACGGCCTGGTTCATCAGCAAGGTCGAAGCAAGGCGGGCCTGTTGCAGCCGGCGCTGGAGGTGAGCCTGAAAAAGCTGGCGGAAGGGCAGACCTCGGACGTGATCTATGTTGACGGCCAACTGCATCTGATTCGCCTAAAGAGAATTGCGCAGACACCGCCCAAGGCCTTGAGTGAGGTCAGTGGCGAGATCCGTCAGCGGCTGGCGCCCTTGCAGTTACGCAAGGTTGTCAAAGAGTTATCGGAGAGTGCCCGCGCGCAAGCTACGGTGGAGTTGTTCAGTGACTCCGCTGCCGAGCACTGAATCGCACGCCGCAAAGATTAGATGCAAGAGCTGGTAACAAGAAGGTAATTCCGGCGGTCGCTGGCGTGTGCCGGACAGGCTGACAAGCCGCCCTGGTGACGAGGGCCGACATGATGGGCTACATGGAGCCCACAGGACGTGAGAGTAGTACATGAGAAGTAGCAGTTGGGTATTCCTTCTTGAATGGTGTTCGTCCAGATCTGGCGCGGCATCTCGGCTTCGCACGCTATACCGGTGGCTGGTTCCGCTGCTGGCATTGCTAACAATGGCGGCACCGGTGGCGGCTAACCAGGCCTGCGAGGCCGTGTTTCCCACCGGTCTGCAAAGCCACACCGCCGGTGGCCAAATCAGCTTTGGCCTGAATGCCCAGTTGCAGGGAAATCCAAGCAACACCCTGACGGTTGGCAAAGTCTCCTCGTCGTTCTTGTCCTGGAGTAAAAGTTGCGGCAGCCAGAACTGCAGCGCCAATGGGCGCCAGGCAGCCGCCCTGGCCCTGGTGGTCGACAGCGGCACCGCCAGTACCCGGTTGCGGGTCGACCAGGGCCAGACCGGTACCCTGGGCGGGGATTACCTCAACGAGTATCAAGAGGTGCTGGTCGACAGCCAGGGTCGTCTGGATGTCAGTTCCGCGTTCTCGTCCTACCGCATCAAAAGCCTGCGATTAAACGCTGACGCCGTGCTCAACCTGACGGCGGGCGACTACTGGATCGAATCCCTGGCGCTGGGTAACGCCGTGCGGATCAATGTGGTCGGTGGCGGCACTGCTCGCCTGTTTGTCAAAAGCGGCATCACCTTCCCCAGGAAAACCCTGGTCAACAGCGCGAGCGCCACGCAGCCCGGTGACGCCGCTCAACTATTTATCTATAGCGGCGGCGATATTCGCCTTGAGTCTTCCTCGCTGGTGGCGGCGCTGGTTTATGCCAGTAATACCCTGACCTTTGATAATGCAAAGCTGCATGGCGCTGCCAGCGTGGGCCGGGCAACTCTGGGGGCTGGTTCCAGTCTGGTGTATCAGGCGAACGCGCTGGGTTCCGGCAACTTCGCGGGTATTTGCGGCGACGCGCCACTCCCGCTCCCGGATCTTGATGGCGATGGCATTGCCGATGATTTTGATCGGGATCTCGACGGAGACGGCATCAGTAACCAGTTGGAAAGCCTGGCCGGTACCGATCCGCGCGACGCATCCAGCACGCCCGCCGACCTGGATGCCAATGGCGTACCAGACAGCCTGGAAGCCCATGATCGTAGTCATCAGTGCGTGGCGGCCTTTCCCAATGGCGTGCAGTCCAACAGTCCCGACGGGCTGGTGGAATTCCAGTACGACGCACAGCTGCATGACGCCTCGCAAAGCCTGTTATACAGTCTCAATGTGCTGACCAATGCCGGGTCATATCTGCCCAGTTGCGGCGATAGCCAATGCCGGGCCATGGGCATGCCCGCGCCACCGTTGATGGTGGAGAACTTTAAAACCTCGCCTTCCTCCCAGGTCGTGTGGGTGACTCTCGGCGCCAATGCGACGCTTGGGCAAAACGGCGTGACGGATTACCGCAAGATCACCATCGGCTCGCTGTTCACCTTGACGCTGAGCCAGAGTGCGCAGCCTTACCGGATTCAGGAGTTATCCGTTGGCTTCAATAGCACTCTGAAACTGCCCGCCGGTGATTACTGGATCGAGCGTCTGAACCTGGAGTCCGATGCCGCCATCGAGGTAATTGGCGAGGGCACCGTCCGTCTGTTTGTTAAAGACCGGCTTTACGTGCCTTGGTTGGCGACCCTGAACGCCAACACCCAGGACGCTTCGCGGCTGGTCATGTATCACTTCGGCACCGTCGAGCTCAATTCCGGGAGTGAGACTCATGCGCTTCTGTACGCCCAGGGCGAGGTAAACCTGAATTACCGCGCCTACCTCTTCGGTGCGGTGTCCGCCCGTCATGTCACCCTGCAGAGGGAGAGCCATGTCCGCTTCCGGCCTGAGGCGGTGGCGACGGCAGATTTTGGCGGGATTTGCGATATCGATCAGGACGGAATCTACGATGGTCGCGACGACGACCGTGATGGCGATGGCTTCAGCAATGAGCTGGAGTTGCTAGCCGGCTCAGACCCCAACAATCCGCTGGACCGGCCATCCGACCTGGATGGCGATGGCATTCCCGACGCGCTCGATGACGACCGCGATGGCGATGGCCGGCCCAATGCCGAGGACGCCTTTCCCGATGACCCCACCGAGTGGTCCGACCTGGACGGTGACGGCATTGGCGACAATAGCGACCCGGACCGGGACGGCGATGGCATCTCCAACGTCCATGAGGAGCAAGTGGGCACGGATCCCAACGATGCCGGCAGTGTTCCAGCGGATTTCGATGGCGATGGTGTTCCAGATGCGATCGACAACGACCGCGATGGCGATGGCCGGCCCAATGCCCAGGATGCCTTTCCCGATAACCCCGGGGAATGGTCCGATCTCGATGGTGACGGCATTGGCGACAACAGTGACCCGGATCGCGATGGTGATGGTTTCGACAATGCCCTGGAACAAAGCCGGGGCACCGATCCCAACAACGCTGCCGATTATCCCGACACGGTAGCGCCACAACTGAATGTCAACAACCCGGACGGCCAGACCCTGGACGCAGGCTTGGTGGTGGTCAGCGGACTGGTGTCGGATCCGAAACAGCCCTACAGCGGCGTCAGCTCGCTGAAGGTCCGCTCCGACCGGTTCAATGAACTCGAGTTTAACCTGCTGATCGAAGGATCCAGCTTCCAGGGGGAAGTGCCCCTGGCATTGGGCGACAACCGTCTGCTGTTTACGGCGCGGGATGCCTCCGGCAACGTCACCGAAGTCGCGCGCTTGATCAAGCGCCAGGTACTCGCAAGCTTCGCCAATGTGCAACCGGCGGATGGCTCGGTGATTAACGCCACCAGCGTGACCCTGCAGGGCGAGGTGCATACCAGCGTGCCGTTGTCCGAGCTGCAATTTTATGTCAACGACGGTCGGGTCATTCCCAGCGCCACGCCGATTGAGGGCGTATATCGTTTTGAACTGCCGGATATGCCGCTGCAACTCGGCAACAACCGCTTCGTGTTGCGGATTGATTCCGTCGGTGGATCGAGTGTCCAGACCTTGACCCTGCAGCACATCCCGGACGATGCCGATTCCATTCCGGCGCCGGAACTCGCCATCGTGGCGCCAACACCGGGTAGCTTGCTCAGCGACGAAAGCTTCCGCATCAAGGGTCGGGTCATTAGTCATGCCGGACCCGTGAGCGTGCAGGTCGATGGCGCGCCGTTCGCCACGCCGGCGGGCAGTCGCGAAGACTTTTACTTCAATGAGCTGGTGTCTTTCAACGGCCAGGAAGTCGTGACGGTGAGTATTGTGGCCACCGATACCCTCGCCAAACAGACGACGCTGACCGCAACCTATTACCGCGATGGGTCGGCACCGCAAATCCTGTTGAGCGGCGGTCTGGCACCGGCGCCGGCCATTAACCCGGTGGTTGAATCCCCGGTGATGATCGAGGGTTCGGTGATCGATAGCAATTTAGCGGGCCTGACCCTCAATGGTCAGCCCGTCAAGCTGCAGCCTGGCACGGTGGCGGGGCAGTACGATTTCGCGGTAGCGGTCCGGGTTGCAGTCGGGGCGCAGTCCGCCCTGCAGCTGATGGCCCACGATCTCAGTGGCCAGCGCACGACGCAGGAATACATCCTGCAGTCCCAGGCCACGGTGGGCATCACGCCCTTGCTGCCGGGCGAAGGTGCGGAGTTTCTGAGTCGCGGCGAAGTCATACCCGTTCAGGTCGCGGTGCGCACCAGCGGACTCAGCGACGGAGTCAGCGTGAGTGCGCGGGTCGGCGCCGGCGAGGTGGTGGCGTTGGGCGTGGCCGGCACCCTGGCAAGTGGCGAGGTTACTCTTCCGGCCGCCGGCGGCACCCACCGCATTGCCTTTGAGGCCAGAAACAGCGCAGGCCAGATCGTTGCGTCAACCTCGCGGGAGGTCGTGGTGGTGGAGGATGCAGCGGTTGCGTTGCAGCTTGTTCGCCATGAGCCGGCTCTGGGGGCACAAAATGTGGAGCCCAATCGGGCGATCGAGCTGTACTTCAACAAGGCGATTGATCTCAGCCAGTTGGTGGTAGAGGTGAGGGAAACCCTGCATGGCAACACCTACCTCAATTTGGACGCCTTGGGCTTGGACTTTCTGAACGCCCAGGGTTATCAACTGCAGGAAGTGCACCGGGACATGGAGGCGGTGCCAGGTGGCTTATCCATTTTACCCGGAAACCAGACCGTGGCCTTTTACCCGGCCCGTCATCTGGGCTTTAACGCCGAGCTCTATGTCTCGGTCCGTTACCAGGGCGAGGAACTGGGTCACTTCAACTTCAAGGTGCGCAAGCTCCCGACCTTCGTAATCGGTGGTGTCGTCGATCAGTTCGGACAACCGTTGAAAGGCGTTCGGGTGAGCCTTCCGGAACTTGGCCGCACGGGCGTGACCAACGGCGATGGCAGTTTTGCCTTCGGATTCCAGGAAGCGCCCGGCAATGAAATTCCTGGCGGACGCCAGCGACTGGTGATCAATCCCGACTTTGCGACCCCGGGTTATGGCACACAGGTTCGCACCCTGAATCTGCAGGAAGGCCGGAAGAACGAAGTAGGTCTGGCGCGGTTGCAGGAGTTGCATCCAGAGATCCCGTTCCAATTGATTGCGAGCGGCCAGGCCGAGGTTAGCCTGGCGTCCGATGAGCTGCAGCTGGACCTGTCGGAGAGTCGTTTACTCTTCGCCAATGGCCGCACCGCGGGCAACGTTCACGTGCAGTTCCTGCCCTATGAACAACTCAATGCGCGCATTAGTGCTGGCGCCATGCCCCATTGGGCTTTCGCTGTTCAACCTCGCGGCATTCGGGTGGAAGGTCCGGTCGGGCTCAAGGTACGGATGCCGGCGCTGGGCGGAGGCTACGACTATCTGCCAGAGGGGACCGAACACTTGGTTCTGGTTGCATTTGACCCGGAGCGGGAAGTGATCAGGCCGGTAGGTGTGGGCCGAATTGAGAATCATCAGGTGAGCAGTGTCGGCAAGCTGAACATCGAGGCGCTGGATTATCTCGGTTATGCCCTGGTGGACCCAAAGCATAACGAGCTGCTACGTGACGTGGCCGCTGGTGACAAGACATTGCAAGACCTGTTAGCGGCGTTGCAGTAGACGGATTGAGGACTTGGAAGTACATGAAGCGGATGTGGTACATGGGCAAAGTAAACAATCTACTCGCGGCTGTCGTAGTGATTTTGGGGGCAATGACTGCATCCCAGGTGCAGGCCATTACCTATAACAGCGGCACGGGTTTTTCGACTGCGACCAAGCACGGCGTGGTGATGGCCCGCACTGTGGTATTGAACGAGCAGGGCCAGCCAACTCTGGTGGAATATCTGGAGGATGGCTCGGAAGGTGCGGAGGTGCCGATTCCCGTTGAGTACCGCGACAACATTGGTGCGCTGCAGATTATCAGTGCCGCCGAATATGCGTATCAGCTAGCACGTCTAAGTGACTATCGTAACGAGCACGCAAACGACCTGGCTAAGGGTGCGGACCTGATGTCGCGGGATCAGTTCCTGGGGCAAAGCTATCCTCTCGCAGACAACAAAAGCAGTGTTGCGCCGCGCGCGTCCGATATACATGCCTCTGTGAAAAGCATGCTGGTCCGTGGCCAGAGCAATCGCCTGATCGCGGATAGCAAGCAACTTGCGTTGCTCACCTTTACCGTCGACCTCACCCAGAATTTTAATCCGGCGGGATATCGAAGCCTGGTCCTGAACCCACAGGGTCAGGTCATTGCCTCCTCTCAGCACAACATTGCTCCCCGCGCAGGATTCTTTGGTGATCCGAGCGAGGGCCAAACGTCCAACAGTCGCAAACCGACGGATCAGGTGTTTGGCCCTGTGCCCAACACCAAGGTCTATGTCGATGAATGGGTATTTCCGGGCGGCGTCGATGTCACCGATGAGACTGGCCGCTATAACCTGAAGTTCAACCTGCCGCCTTGTCCCGGCTTTTCTTTCGAATGGTCCACCGATGTGTGGGCGGATTTGAAGTACCAGAACTTCAGCCCCATGGGCACTCCAACCTTGCCGTTTTACCTGCGCCGCCAGGACTGGGATTTTTGCAGTGGCTATCTGGCGTCGGTTCCCACCAACACGCTGGGGGGAGCCATGGCCTATACCGCCATGGTAGGAATCTACGCCAGTGCCGCCACGCCTGTTTATAACGTTGATTTGATTGTCGATGTCATGTTGCTGACCGGTCGCCTGGTGCTGGTTAATCCGGACAGAAGCCCGATCGAGGTCGGTGGCGCAACCGAATACCAGCTGTTTGACCTCTCGACCCAGAACGAGGCCGCCGAGCAATCCTGGTATGACGACCAAGGTGTGCTGCAGACCGCGACCAACTGGTATGACTTCGATGGCGACGGCGCAGAAGATTCCGTCGTGCTCGGTAAAGTGATCGAAGAAGAGCAGGCGGACGGCCGCACAACGAAAGTCTTCTATCCACAGGGCCATGAGAAGGTTGGCAATGATGTGGATGTGCAGGGCGTGTACTTTAGCTCGCGGGGCGAGACCAGCGGCGAGCCGGATCTGATCCGGTTGGCTGATACCGCCAAGCGGTTGCAGAGCACGGGCTATCTCAAAACGATCAGCGAAGAGGATCTGAAGAACACGGATATCCTGGTGTTTCGTGAGTCGACGGGAGATCTGATCCTGGAGCGCCGGGGCTTGCGCGATGCGGAAATCGATGGCCGTACCCAAGTGGGCGAGGGCCAAACCGGTGAAGATGTTTTCTACCGAGTCATGCTGAGGGGGCCGAAGGACAGCCGTCTTAACGTCGGTGGTACGAACCGCCAGGGCAGTTGGACTGAGTGGGCTACGCGCAATCAACTGGCCGAACCCTTCCGCAGCCAGGAGTCGGACCATTTGAAGCCAGGCGAATATATCCGCCTGGTCGCGATTAACCGGGCAACGGGCTACATGGGCAGCCAGCGCATCCGGTTGAGCGACGTCAGTCAGAATGCCAGCGGCTATCTCAATTTTCCGGTCGACGACCTGGAAATGGCACCGCCCAATCTGAAGGTGTGGGCAGAGCGGACCTACGATGTGGAATCCGGCCTCACCGCCGGGGACCCCGAGCGCAAGTTCATCATTGGCGCGGAGGGCGCGAGCCTCACAAGCGATGCCAGCATCATCGTCTATACCGAATGGATGGACCACGACGGGCGTCCCCTGCCGGAAGGCCTCGACGCCAAAACCTTTGGCCTGACCGGACGGCTGGCAAAGGTGGTCGCCACCGATACCCTGGCCGCCGTGTCCGACAGTGATCTGGCCAGCTTCCCCATTGGCCCCGGGCGCCAGACCCAGGTGATCCAGGTGAGGGACAATCTCACCCGCCCCGAGCACTATTACATCCATGTGTCGGGCCGGCAGGAAGCCGGCGAAGAGCACTTTGCCGCGGCAGGTCCCGTGGCCGACGCCACCCTGGCCTCCCGCCCCGCCAAGCTCACGCCCTTTCTGACGCCGCTATACGACGAGAACCGGCACTGGGCGGAATACAACGCCTACCGCAACATCAAGCGCGACCAAGCCGGGAACGATGACCCGGATGCCGTCACGCCCACCAAACCGCTGCCCTCCTATGCCTGGGGTTATCGGCCGGAATATCAGTTCAGCCGCTACAGCCTGGAAATGGACGCGATCAATCGGGTTAATACCGATGAGAGTGGCCAGGAGAGCAAAGAGAACATCTACGGCGCTGACCTGCCGGTGATTGCCTCCTCGGATCAATTGATCGAGGTGCTGTACTCCTTGATTGGCTCGGATTTTGGCCGTTTAAGCCCAATCGACGGGCCACAGGACCTGGTGCTGGCGATTGGCGAGCAGGAGACGAAAGTCCAGGTTGGCGCGGATAATTCGATTCGGATTGATAATCTGGATCATTTGGCGGCGTTGGATCCGGAAGATTTTCTGAGCATGCGGTTGTATGTGAATCAGGATGCGGGGAATATTTTGTGGGAGTATGCGTTCTTCGCAT
>CAYXVO010000015.1:0-17418 GCA_964467875.1 uncultured Pseudomonadales bacterium
AAGCAGAGGTGTAATCGGTGTTTATCCGGCATTAGGCTGGTGGAAGACGCGACCGGCGTTAGAGCGTTATAACAAATCGGCTCGCTATGCATTGATCGTTTCGATTCATGCGCCAGAGGTCGACGTGAATTTGTACGCGGCAGTGGCTACTCAAATCGACACTCCTGTGGAGATTTTGCTATGACGGTGGTGACTGTCGTGAGTGTTCCAATGGCCCTAGCGGCGATGCTGGTTCGCCGCAACTTGTAAAGGTTCCTTACAGGTTCAAATTCGTAAGGCCATTCATGCGCTGACGCCAGGATGTTACCGGGAGGACGAATTGTCCGGAATTTCCGGATAGTTCAATACCGTGAAACATCATGAACTATTTTGGCAAAAGCCATCAATCTTCCAGCTGTTGCAAAAAATGCAACAGCTCAAGGACACAACCTATTCGATCCTGGACGACTCGCTGAGAACGGCTGGGAGCTTCTTGATGGATTGCCAAAATCACCTGTTACAAACTCAAGTACCGAGTGTTTCTCGGTGGTTCAAATAGAAGAAGTTTTAAGGAAACACCCATGAGCACAGCCCCCATCATTTCCAAAGTCTGGAGCTTTTGTACCACCCTGCGCGACGACGGCGTGGGTTACGGTGATTACCTGGAGCAACTGACGTATCTGATCTTCCTGAAAATGGCGGACGAATATTCCAAACCGCCCTACAACCGCGACGTCGGCATTCCAGAACAATATGGCTGGGCCGCGCTCAAGGCCAAGCGCGGTGCCGAGCTGGAAGTGCATTATGTGGAGTTGCTACGTGCGCTGGGTGCCAAGAAGGGCATGCTCGGGCAGATTTTCACCAAGGCGCAGAACAAGATTCAGGACCCGGCCAAGCTGTATCGCCTGATCGACATGGTGGACAGCACCCAATGGGTGATGATGGGTGCCGACGTCAAGGGCGATATCTACGAAGGCTTGCTGGAAAAGAATGCCGAGGATACCAAGTCCGGTGCCGGCCAGTATTTCACGCCCCGGGCACTGATCCGGGCCATGGTGGAGTGCGTGCGCCCCGAGCCGGGCAAGACCATCGCCGATCCGGCTTGTGGCACGGGGGGCTTTTTCCTGGCGGCCTACGACTTTCTCACCGATTCCACGAACTACTCCCTGGATAAGGCGCAAAAGACCTTTCTCAAGCACGAGACCTTTTACGGCAATGAGATCGTCGCCAACACCCGGCGCATGTGTCTGATGAATATGTTCCTGCACAACATCGGCGAGATCGACGGCGAGTCATTGGTGTCGCCGAATGACGCCCTGGTGGCGCCGAGCCCGCAGAGTTTCGACTATGTGCTGGCCAATCCGCCCTTTGGCAAGAAAAGCTCCATGAGCTTTACCAACGAGGAAGGTGAGCAGGAAACCGATGACCTGACCTACAACCGGCAGGATTTCTGGGCCACCACGTCCAACAAGCAGCTCAACTTCGTCCAGCATATCCGCACCATGCTCAAAACCACCGGCAAGGCAGCGGTGGTGGTGCCGGACAACGTATTGTTTGAAGGTGGCGCTGGCGAAACCATTCGTCGCAAGCTGCTGGAGAACACCGATTTGCACACGATCTTGCGGCTGCCCACCGGCATCTTTTACGCCCATGGGGTCAAGGCCAACGTGTTGTTCTTCGATAACCAGCCGGCCAGCCCGAACCCCTGGACCCGGGAGGTCTGGTACTACGATTACCGCACCAACATTCACCACACGCTGAAGAAGAAGCCGTTGCGATTCGAGGATCTGTCTGAGTTCGTGACCTGTTACAACTCGAAGAATCGCCACCAGCGAGCAGTGACCTGGGATGCGGAGCACAACCCGGATGGGCGCTGGCGGAAGTTCAGCTATGACGAGTTGATCGCCCGGGACAAGACCAGCCTGGACCTGTTCTGGCTGAAAGACAAAAGCCTGACCGATCTCGATAACCTGCCGGAACCGGATGAGCTGGCCGAGGAAATTGTCGAGAACATCGAAGCAGGATTGAGCAGCTTTCGAGCTGTTCTCGCGGGATTGAGCAAATAGCGGCCAGGCCGCGTGCTGAAGCCGAGCTTATCCACGAAAGGATAGCCGGCTTCTCGGAAGAGTTAGTCTGTGCTACCGTGACCGCGCCTCGTTAATCGCCAAGATGGATCTTGTATGAAACCCCTCATTGGATTGTTCCTTTCCTTTCTGCTTCTCGCGTCAGCCACTTGCCGGGCCGATGTTTTGGTGCTGTCGCATGGGTTGAAGCTTGATTATCCTGCTCCGACTCTGATCAGTCATACCGGACAGAGTCTGATTTTTAAATATAATGATTGGTCGTTCATTCACGAGGTTGTGAACCCAGAGACTATCTATGCAAAAGTTGATCTGACGGGCATCGAGAACCTCTTCATCAAGTCCATCTTTGATGAGAAAGAGCGCCAGAAATTGCCGGGCTGGCTTGCGGCACTGTCATCGGAGCAGGCCAGGGAGTTTGGGGTTGCGGAAAGCTCCACGGAGAAAAAGAAGATCGGTGAGGCCGAGCTGCTGTCGGTTTTTGATGAGAACAGACGCAGTGGGCACATCTACCTGTTCGAAGGTGATCGGATTCATCATTTCGTGGTTCAAGGCGAGAAAAAAACCTATAAGGACATAATCGACAACATCAAGGAGAGATGAAGTGGATCTACATGAAAGGGACGACCTGAGAGCATTTCTGGTGGCGCTTTTTGGGAATATGGCCAGTGGTTGGCCGATGACCGAACAAATGTTCAACCTCACCTATGAACTTGTTTCGGAATCGGCGAGCTGTTCCAAGGCCATGGATTACGTGCCGCGCCCACTGCCTCCTGGGCGGGAGCCATTCAAATGGTTAACCAAGGAAGTAAGAGGCGTGTTCCTGCGCCAGCTTAAGCAGGATAAGGATCATTATGCTCTCTGCCTGTCAGCTGCAGCGTATCGCATGTCAACTCGCTTCCAGATGGCCGCACAAGGCGTTTAGCGCCCATCTACGAATCTCCAGGGCAATCCCCATAACTCCATTCCGGCGAACAACCGTCCAGGAACCGTCGTCACCATGGACTCAACGGATTGCCCTTTAACACCTGTTCTCTGATCAAGACTGGGCGGTATCGACGTTTGTGGTGATGGCCTTTGCCACGGACTCGTTCTTACCCAACCGAAACCAGAGCGCATAGAGCGCCGGCACGAACAGCAGGGTAATCAGCGTGCCAACGGCGACGCCGCCGATCAATACATACGCCAGTGGCCCCCAGAACCGGTCGAAGGTCAGCGGCACGAACGCCAGCACGGCCGCCAGGGCGGTCAGGATCACCGGTCGGGCTCGGCGCACTGCGGCTTCCACCACCGCGCTGCGAGCCTCCATGCCGTCATTCATGTTGTCCTGCACCTGCTGGGTCAGGATCATGGTGTTGCGCATCAGGATTCCGGCCAAGCCAATCAGGCCGAGCAGGGCGACGAAGCCGAACGGCTGGTTGAACAGCAACAGCGCCAGCACCGCGCCGATCAGGCCGAGGGGCGCGGTGGCCACCACCATGAAGGTGCCGGAGAAGGAGCGCATCTGCAGCATGATGAACGTCAGCATGAGGGCGATCATCAGCGGCTGCAATTTCTGGATCGATGCATCCGCCTTGCCGGATTGCTCCACCGATCCACCGATCTCGATGCGATAGCCGTCGGGCAGGTTCGCACGCAGATCCGCCAGCTGGCGCCAGATGGCGGCCGTTACGTCCGGTGCTTGCGCGCCTTGCACATCGGCATGAATCGCCAGGAAGGGCTCGCGGTTATAGCGCTTGATCACCGGCTCTTCATAGCGGATTTCGAGCGACCCCAGCTGGGCGAGCGCCACCTTGCGGCCATCCTGGGTTTTGATCTCCAACACCTCGGGCATGGGCGAGCCAGTCCGCAGGCCGCGGGCGCGAACTTCCACCGTGCGGATATCCTGGCGGACTTCGGTCACCGGCACGCCATCGAGCTGGAACTGCAGTTGCTGGGCTACATCGCGGGGCGTCAGGCCCATCAGTCGCAAGCGTTCGCTGTCCATCACCAGGTGCATGACGGGCGCCCGCTCATCCCATTCCAGATGGTTGTCCACGGTATTGGGATGGGCGGCCATGATGTCCCGTACCCGATGGCTGATCTCTCGCAGCGCCACCGGATCCTTGCCGATCACCCGGAAACTCACCGGCCACACCACGGGCGGGCCATAGAGCAGGCCGCTGACCCGGATCCGGGCCTCCGGGAACTCGCCGTTGTCCACGTGGCGTTGCATCTCGGCCATGATGCGGTCGCGCGCCTCGACCGAGTCGGCAATGGCAATCACCTTGGCAAACGCCGGGTCGGGTTGCTCTGGATTGGCGGAGATGAAAAAGCGCGGCGCGCCAGCTCCGATATAGGCCGACAGGGTCTTCACCTCCGGCATGTTGGCGAGAATGACCTCGACCTTGCGGGTGGTGGCATCGGTGAGGCCGACGGCGCTGCCCTGGGGCATGAAGACGCTGACCAGGACTTCCGGACGGTCGGAACTGGGGAAGAACTGATTCTGCACCAGGGTGGCCATGGCGACGATGCTCAACACCAGCAGCCCCAGGGTCAGGGCCACCACGCTCTTGCGGTAATGCACACAGGCGCTGATGAGCCTGCGCAGGCGTTGGTAGCTGGGGGTGTCATAAATGGACGTAGCGCCATGGGCATGCGTCTTGAAGTCGGGCAACAGCTTCACACCCAGGTAAGGCGTGAAGGTGACGGCCACCAGCCAGGACACCAGCAGGGCATAGGCCAGAACCCAGAAAATATTGCCGGCGTATTCGCCGACCCCGGACTGGGCAAACCCGATCGGCACGAAGCCGGCCACCGTGACCAGGGTACCGAACAGCATGGGCGCGGCGGTTACGTTCCAGGCATGGCTGGCGGCCCGCACCCGGTCCCAGCCTTCCTCCATCTTCACGATCATCATTTCGATGGCGATGATGGCATCGTCCACCAGCAGGCCCAGAGAAATGATCAAAGCACCCAGGGTGACCCGGTCCAGGTTCACGTTGGTGAGTTTCATTAACAGGAAGGTCAGCCCCAGGGTAATGGGAATGGCGATCCCTACCACCAGGCCGGCCTTGAGGCCAATGGCGAGAATACTAACGCCCATGACCACGGCCACGGCGACCAGGAACTTGATCTGAAACAGGTTGACCGCCTCTTCGATCACGGTGGTCTGGTTGGTCAGTGCGGTGAGTTCCATGCCCAGCGGTAGAAGGCTGCGTTCGCGTTCGAGAAAGGCTTCCAGCCGCTCGCCAAAGGCCAGGCCGTTGGCGCCTTTGCTCATGACGACACCCAGCAGAATAGAATCCTGGCCTTGTGCCCGTACCAGATAACTGGGTGGATCTTCATAGCCGCGCCGCACGGTGGCCAGGTCGGACAAGCGGATCAGGCGCTCGCCCACCCGGATTGGGACGGCGGCCAGTTTGTCGGGGTCGGAGAGATCCGCGTCCATGCGCAGATACACCCGGGGCCCGGCCAGATCCATTTGCCCGGCGGGAATGAGCTGATTGTTCGCCGCGATGGCATCAAATACGGCCTGGGGCGAAATGCCCAGGTTGGTCAAGCGGGGCACGTCGAATTCGAGAAACACGCGCTCGCTGCGCTCGCCCAGCAGCAGGGCCTTATGAATACCGTCGACCTGTTGCAGGCGGTCACGAATGGCTTCCGCCTCCCGGGTCAGCTCCCGCATGGGCAAGCCGGGCGCGGTCAGCGCGATCAGGGAGAAGTACACATCGGAAAAATCATCATTGACGATGGGGCCGATGACACCGGCGGGCAGCCTGCCGGCCTCGTCCTGCATGCGCTTGCGGACCTGATAGAGCAACTCTGGAATGCGCTTGCTGGGGGTGTAGTCATGAAATTCCACCAGCAGATCGGCGCGGCCGGGGCGGATGGTGGTTTCGATGCGGTACAGCGAGTCCACCTCCTGAATACGCTTTTCCAGCCGGTCCACCACCTGATGCTGCATGTCCGTCGGCGTCGCACCAGGCCACAGGGCCGATACCACCATCACCCGCACCGTGAAGGCGGGATCTTCCGCGCGGCCGAGAGATAGAAACGCATGCACGCCCGCCGCCACCGACAGCAGAATAAAGAACAGCGTCACCGCGCGCTCGCGTACCGCCAGCGCGGACAGGTTGGGAAAACTCATTGGCCATGCTCCCGCACGGCCATACCAGGGGTGAGCAGGTGCGTGCCAAGGGCGATGATGCGGGTGTCGGGTGCCAGATCGGCCCGGATATGGGCGTATTCGGGGCTTAGTGTCAGAATTTCGACCGGTACTGGTTCCGCGCGGCTATCGACCACGCGCCAGACGCGAGGGCCGCCGGCACGCTCATCCAAAGCACCCAGCGGCACCAGCAAGGCGCCAGACTGGGCGGGGGCGGTGAGTCCGATCTGTACCACCATGCCCAGGGGCAGGGAGACCTCGTTGTCCTGAACCTGATAGCGGGCGCGCCAGGTGCGGCTGAGCTGATCCGCGGCACCCGCTATTTCACGCAGTTCGACCGCGACGCTGCCACCACCCGGCAGGCGAACCTGGCCTTCCTGCGGAGGCTGGCCGCCATCGGCCAGAAACACCTCGATGTCCTGGTCACCTTCATGGGCCAGCAGGCCGACGGCTTGCCCTTGTGCCACAACTTGGCCAGGCTCGCCGCTGACATCAATCAGGACGCCCGCGTGCTCGGCATGCAGTTCGGTATAGCTGAGGGCATTGCGGGCCTGCGCCAGACTGGCCTGGGCCGCATCACGCTGACTGATGGCATTGTTTACCGCCAGCTCAAACCGCTCCAGTGCCTGGGCACTGACAAATTGCTGCTCCACCAGTTGCCGCTGCCGCTCCAGCTCGCTTCTGGCGGTGGCCAATGAGGCTTGCGCCGCGGCAACTTGCGCGCTGGCAACCCGTTCCGCCGCCTTCAGATCGCGAGGGTCCAGGCTGAATAGCTTTTGCCCGGCCGCCACCCGTTGTCCCGCATCCACATGGCGCGCCAGAATGCGCCCACCGACCTGGAACGCGATCGGTGTTTCATAGCGGGCGCGCACGGCGCCGGACAGGCTGATTACCGCGGAACCGTCATTGGCCGGGGCCACCGTTTTGACCCAGGGGGCGTCTGGCCGCTTAGGCTGTTCGGCTACCGGCTCGGAACAGGCGGCGAGGGTGAAAATGGCAAGAAGGGACGCGAGCTGCAGCGGTAGCCTGATTTTGTTTGACATCTTGTTATGCTCTGGCTGGAGACTGAGATTTTGTGCACGCTTGTACGGATGGAGGCAAGCGTACCTCAAGTGGCGGACACAATAAATCCTTGAACTCCAAACGGCGGGCGTTCGAGGGTGTACGGGTTAACACTTACTGTCTCATATTTGATACATGCCAGCATTTTTTACAGGCTAAGTTGTTCATTTTTTAAGTTAAATAACGGTCATTGTTGCTTTAATTTTGAGCAGCTTTACAGCTGAGTCCGCGCCGTCCTTGCGTCTGACCACCTTTTTCTGTAACGCAGCCATGATCCTGAACCAATGTGCGTTGTCAGTCGAATTGACATGTGGCGCGTCAATATTGGCGTCTGGGGCGGGCCGTCGGTGTGCACAGGCTTACTAACGTGGACTTTTGGAGACATGGCCCCGTCCTTGCAATCAAATCAGGACCATTCAGGGAGAATGGAGCGACGCAAGTCGATCAACAACAACAAGCGAACTTACCCTCTTCTGTGAAGGAAAACACAATGAAAGCATGGAAATTAGCCGCTGCCGTTTCTTCAATCATGTTTGCTAGCTCTGCCATGGCCGTCACCATTAATTCCGACCGACTGCAGACCACCTTAAACGACATCACCACGGGCGGTGTATCCAGCACGGACGTGCAGAATGATCAACTTGGCTATGACGAAACCTGGGCCGTGAGCGCGACCGGTGGATCATTCTCAACCATGATTATCGAACTGGCTGGTCTGGCGAATGAGAACACCTTCGGCGTGTACGATGCCAGCGACGCCAACGTCAAAGTTCAACTGTTCAACGGTGCCAATGTCGCCGGTAACCAAGCCACCTTTGGAATTGCCGCGGATGGCAGCGTAATTCTGAACCTGGCCGACAGCGGCATCGATTTCGCGGGTAACCTTTTCGGCTATTACATCAGCAACAGTGAAGGCACCTTCTACTCCCAAACCGCTCTGAACGGTGATGGCTTTGACCACATGGTTGCCTTCGCGGGCAATGGTGATCTGGTGACACTGCCAGGCTGGTCGGAAGGTACGTTCGGTCCAGGTGAGTACATCCTGGCATGGGAAGATCTGGCCGGCGGCGGAGACGGTGACTATGAAGATCTGGTCGTTATGGTGGAGTCGGTGAACCCGGTGCAAGTAAGTGTGCCAGAGCCCGCCACCCTTGCTCTGTTGGGTCTGGGCCTTGCTGCAGTGGGCTTCGGTCGCCGCAAAAAAGCCTAAGCTGGCTAAGCCGGAGTCTCCTTGGACCTCTGTAGGAGGCTCCGGCATTTTCGGAATATCCTTTGCCGCCTTGTTTCAAACAGGGCGATATTTTCTCCTCAAGCGCATCCGGGTGATCGTTAGCTTCTGGATCTCAATCGCCTCGTCCAGAGCTCAATTACCTGGCCCTGATCTCGATCATCTTATCCAGATCGCCATCACTTATGGCGCGCTTAATGCCCGTACCAGTTCACGCCCTTCCGGCGTCTGGGTATTGACGTGAACTGCATAATCGAACTCGTCAATGATGCTGTCCGAGAACTGGAAGGCGGATCGGTCCAGCCCCATGGAATCGATAAGATACCAGCCGGTATTCTCCACGGTCAGCACATAATCCACACGCTGATGCATGAGTAGGCGGATGGCCTGCGGCATGTCGTTCACGAAAAACAGTTTCACGCCATTCTGCGTCAAATCAGCATAGTAGCCGGTAGGGCGTCCGCTGCGGCTGGCTGCTACGGTCTTGCCGGAAAGTTCCTTGAGGTTGGACCAGGAAAAGCTTCCCTCCTGGTGACGACGCAACAGGCCGAAACGCATATGGGCATCCTGCAGGGTCACTAACTGCACCGTGGGCGAATTAGTCCCGGGCGGGATAAAGGAGGCGTGCCAGGCGCCGCGGTCCATCAGGTATCGAGCGCGTCCGGGCGGCACGAACAGGGGAACGATCTCAATATTCGAACCCGCCAGATTGCGTTTGAGGTATTCGAGGGATACGCCTTTTTCCGGCAGCGTCTCGCTCAGGAATGGGGGGTACTCGATCGCAATCACCTCGACTCGGACTTTAGGTTTGGCGGTGGCGGTGGCGGTGGCGGTGTCAGTATTGCTGTCGGTGACTGGCGCGGGTGTCCCATGCGCGCCGAGCGTCATGGCCAAAAGAGCCCCAGCGAGCAAACGGCGGTACATCATGCGGTTGTCCGATACCAGGTGGGATTATTGGGTAAGGATAGAAATATCATGGCACCAACCTCCAACGGTTGTCTTCCTGAAGCCTAGTTTCCCTGGAAACATCTGGAGCGTCCTTGACGCTCATGCAATTCCTCATATCCCGGGAGCGCGATCCAAATGCAGTTGGAACTACAGTTATAGCTGAAAATTCGCGAATGAGGCACGCCCAGACGAGGTACGTGCCTGCGAATAATTTATTCAACTGGCCAGGCCGACGTACACATTCTGAACGTCATCGTCGCCATCCATCGCTTCCAGGAAGGCTTCGACTTCGGCGAGCGCCTCGCTGTCACTGATGGTGACCGGGTTTTTCGGCTTGTAGCCCAGCTGTGCGGACTGCACGGTAAAGCCCTGGGCTGGTAGGGCACGGCTGACCGCGTCCAGATCGGTGGGGTCCGTGAAAAACAGGGTGGCGCCGTCTTCACCGGGTTCCAGATCCTGGGCACCGGCCTCGATGGCGGCGAGTTCTGGGTCCTGATCTGGGCTGTTGGGCGTGGCTTCGATCATGCCCAGGTAACTGAAGTCCCAGGCGACCGCGCCGGAGGTGGCGAGCTGGCCCTTGCGAAACAGCAGCCGGATGCTCTGGGCCGTGCGGTTTTTATTATCCGTCAGGCACTCCACGATCACCGGCACCTGGTGTGGTGCAAAGCCCTCATAGGTCACTACTTCGTAGTTCACCGCTTCGTCCAGCAGGCCAGCGCCTTTCTTGATGGCTCGTTCGAGAGTGTCACGGGGCATGGATGCTTTCTTGGCCTGTTCAATCGCCAGGCGCAAGCGCGGGTTCATGTCTGGGTCTGCCCCGCCGCGTGCGGCAACCATGATTTCCTTGGTCAGTTTGGTGAAGACGCGACCCTTCGCGTTCGCGGCTTCGGCTTTGTGTTTGGCTTTCCACTGGGCGCCCATAGCGACTTTACTCTCGGTCTCGGTGGTGGATGTATGGCGGCGACCAGGGACCGGGGCGGGCCCGGGCGCGCGTTGGATAGGCAGTATAGTACGAACCCCGGGCCCGGCAGAAGGTGTAATCGCAACGGTGATCACAGGCTGGGGCAGGAGGCTTTGGTCAGGCTGTAACCGGTTGGTTCCGGATGGCGGTAAGGGTCGCGCCGGAGAATCTGGCCGGGAAGGTCGTGCGTGATTGGGTGCCTCCATAGAATAGGAGCAAATGAAAAAAATTCCTCGGTGACGGAAGCGGGACCTGAATTTTGATCGACCAATGTCTGGCTGAATCCTTGCGGCTTTTGAAGCTCAACAGCACCAATGCCGGACCACTTGCGGCGACGCCCAGCCTGCAGGCGGAAGAGCGGCGCTACACCCGGGTGTTCGGACGCGACGCGGCGATCTGCGCCATGGGCATGGCGGTGGTGGAGGATCCGGAACTGCGTGCCAGCGCGCGCGCCGGGCTGGCCACCCTGGCCCAGCACCAGGCGGAGAACGGGCAGATCCCGAAGTATGTGGATCCCAGCGGGCGGGAGTCGGATTTCTGGTACCTGGGCTGCATCGACGCGACGCTCTGGTGGCTGATTGCGTTGCGGTTCTATTCCCTCCATGCCCGCGATCCCAGCCTGGAACTGCTGGTGCAGCCCAACGTGGAGCGGGCTCTGACCTGGCTGGGCTGTCAGGAGCATCCGCGGCTGTTTCTGCTGCAGCAGAACGAGGCCAGCGATTGGGCCGACATCATGCCCCGCTCGGGCTTTGTGCTGTATAGCAACGCCCTCTGGTATTGCGTTAAGCGCCTGTACAGCTTGTCCCATCAGGACGAGACCAAGTTCCATTTCAACCATCTGTTCTTTCCGTTCTCCCGCCACATGCCCGATTACCGCCGCCTGCGCCTGCTGATGCATTACGTGCGCAATCGCGGCCAGCGTAGCGACTTGTATTTGAGCTTCGTGAACTTTTCCTTTTGGGGAGATGAGGGCGACATCTTCGGCAATCTGCTGGCCATTCTGTTCGGGCTCGCCGACGAAGGCCCAGCGCATCGCATCATGCGGGCGGTGCAGCGTGCCGAGGCTGATCAGCCGGTGCCGATCCGGGTCACGGCGGTACCCATTGGGCGCGACAACATCCTGTGGCGGTCCTACATGGGACGTCATCAGCAGAACCTCGATTTCCAGTATCACAACGGCGGCAGCTGGCCATTCGTGGGCGGCTTCTGGGCCATGGCGCTGGCCCGGCTGGGGCAGCATCGGGCGGCGGAGCGGGTCATGGCGCAGCTGGCGGCGGCCAACGAAGTCCGTGGCTGGGGGTTCCACGAGTGGTTTCACGGTCGCACGGGGGAGCCCAATGGCATGCGCGGGCAGTCCTGGAATGCCTCCATGTATGTGCTGGCCCACTGGGCAATGGTCGAAAAGCGATGGAATGGGCGGTTGTTCTGTTGACGGCAGCCGGCCCTTGCCAGTTAACGCCGTTGGCTCTTGCCGTTAACGCAGCCGGCTCTCGCCAGATAACAAAGTATAGCGACGCGCAGTCTGGAGATTTCTCATGGCAGTGACGACGGATAGACCCAAATCAGCAGTGCGCCACGATGTCAGCCTGCTGACCGAGCACGATATTTATCTGTTCAAGGAAGGTCGGCACACGCGGCTGTACGAAAAACTCGGCTCCCATGTGCATCGCAAGGGCCGCATTCAGGGCGTGCAGTTTGCGGTCTGGGCGCCCAATGCGGAGCGGGTCTCGGTCATCGGCGAGTTCAATGGCTGGGATGCGAAGACGCATCCGCTGCAGGTGCGCGACGATGGCTCGGGCATCTGGGAGGGCTTCATTGCGGGCGTGGCACCGGGCACGCCCTATAAATACCGGATCAAGTCGCGCCTGGCGGGCGAGCCGTTCGATAAGGGCGATCCCTTTGCGTTTTATTGGGAGGAGCCACCCCGGACCGCCTCCCGCGTGTGTGCCCTGGACTACGACTGGGCCGATGCCGCCTGGCTGCAAGGCCGCGCCCAGGCCAATGGCTTGCAGTCGCCCATGTCTATCTATGAAGTCCATTTGGGCTCCTGGCGCCGAGTGCAGGAAGAGGATGATCGCCCGCTGCGCTATCGGGAACTGGCCCAGCCCCTGGCGGATTACGTGAAAGAGATGGGCTTTACCCACGTGGAGCTGATGCCCATCACCGAGCATCCCTTCTATGGCTCCTGGGGTTATCAGACCACGGGCTACTTCGCGCCCACCGCCCGCTATGGCACGCCCCAGGATTTCATGTATCTGCTGGACTCTCTGCACCAGCAGGGCATCGGCGTCATCCTTGACTGGGTACCGTCCCACTTCCCTGAGGATGCTCATGGCCTGCGCTCCTTCGATGGCAGCGACCTGTTCGAGCACAGCGATCCCAAGAAGGGCTACCACCCGGAATGGCACAGCTACATCTTTAACTACGGCCGCCATGAGGTGCGTTCGTTTCTGTTGAGCAGTGCGCTGTTCTGGCTGGATAAATACCACATCGACGGCCTGCGGGTGGATGCGGTGGCGTCCATGCTGTATCTGGATTACGCCCGCCAGCATGGCGAGTGGATCCCTAACGAGCATGGCGGCAACGAGAACCTGGAGGCGGTGGCCTTTCTGCGCGACCTCAACGAGGCGGTGTACCGGGATCACCCCGATACCCAGACCATCGCCGAGGAATCCACCGCCTGGCCCATGGTGTCGCGTCCGACCTATCTCGGCGGGCTGGGTTTTGGCCTGAAGTGGAACATGGGCTGGATGCACGACACCCTCAAGTATTTCGCCCAGGATCCGGTGTACCGCAAGTACCATCAGGACCAGATCACCTTCAGCCTGGTCTATGCCTTCAACGAGAACTTCACCCTGCCGTTCTCCCATGACGAGGTGGTACACGGCAAGGGCTCCCTGCTGACCAAGATGCCGGGCGACGACTGGCAGCGCTTCGCCAACCTGCGCACGCTGCTCGGCTATCAATGGACCCATCCCGGCAAGAAGCTGTTGTTCATGGGGTCGGAGTTTGGCCAGTGGCGGGAGTGGAACCATGACCGGAGCCTCGACTGGCACCTGTTGGAGCAGGGCAGCCACCAGGGCATCAGCCTCTGGCTGCGGGATCTCAACCGGCTCTATCGCAACGAGCCCGCCCTGTACGAGCGCGACTTCACGCCGGACGGCTTTTCCTGGGTTGACTGCCATGACTGGGAGCAGAGCACCCTGAGCTACCTGCGCCACGGCAATGATCCCGAGAACGCCCTGCTGGTGGTCTGCAATTTTACCCCCATGACCCGTACCAACCAACGCGTGGGCGTGCCCCGGCCGGGCTACTGGTGGGAGCTGCTGAACAGCGACGCTCATCTGTACGGCGGCTCCGGCCAGGGCAACCTGGGCGGCGTCGAAACCACCCCGGTGGCCGCCCATGGCCACTACCACTCCCTGCTGCTGACCTTGCCGCCCCTGAGCGTGCTCATTTTCAGGCAGGACCGCGGCGCCAACCCTGAACGCATTCTCAAGAGTGAGGCCCTGGGATGAACCTGAAAGACGGCAAGAAACGGGTAGTGATCGAAGGCGTGAAGCCAGAGATCGATTGTGGACGCTTTCCCGTCAAGCGCACGCTCAACGAAACCGTTCGGGTGGAAGCGGATGCCTTTACCGACGGCCATGACGCGGTGGTCTGCCTGCTGCAGTACCGGCGCGTGGGAGAAGTCGGCTGGGCCGATGTTTACATGGAGTTCCTCGGCAACGACCGCTGGCGTGGCGAGTTCAAGGTCGACAGCCTGGGGCGCTGGCAATATCGCCTGCTGGGGTGGGTAGATCATTTCGAGTCCTGGCGCCGGGAGCTGGCGCGGCGGCAGGATCCCCAGGACATCGCACTGGCCCTGCAGATGGGGGCGGAGCTCGTTCTGCAAGGTGCGCGCCGGGCCAAGGGCGTCGATGCCAAGGCTCTGAAGGTCTGGGCCCAGAAGCTGACGGCGGACCAGGAGTGGCAGGCGCGCCTGAAGATTGCGCTGGATCCCGAACTGGCGAGCCTGATGGGGCGCTACCCGGACAAGAGCAACGCCACCGAGTACGGCCGCAAGCCGGAAATTGTGGTCGACCCGCCCCTGGCCCGTTTCAGTGCCTGGTACGAGATGTTTCCCCGTTCCTGTGGTGAGGCCGGTGTGCATGGCACCTTCGCCGATTGCGAGCGCTGGTTGGAACATGTCGCCGCACTGGGCTTTGATGTCTTATACCTGCCGCCGATCCATCCCATCGGGCGGATTAATCGCAAAGGGCCGAACAATGCGCTGGTGGCTGGCCCGGATGACCCCGGCAGCCCCTGGGCCATCGGCGCGGACGA
The DNA here is from genome assembly GCA_964467875.1 of uncultured Pseudomonadales bacterium. Lineage (GTDB taxonomy): Bacteria > Pseudomonadota > Gammaproteobacteria > Pseudomonadales > Oleiphilaceae > JAEZAA01. The sequence goes on from CAYXVO010000015.1 coordinate 14,733, forward strand.
GGGCGGGCACAAGGCGATCCATCCTCAGCTCGGTACCCTCAAGGCGTTCAAGTCACTGGTCAAGCGGGCCCGGGAATTGGGGATCGAGGTAGCGCTGGATATTGCCTTTCAGACCGCGCCGGATCACCCCTATGTGAAGGAGCATCCGGCGTGGTTCCGCTGGCGACCGGATGGACGGGTGCAGTATGCGGAGAACCCGCCCAAGAAATACGAGGATATCTACCCCTTCCACTTCGAGTCGGACGACTGGCCGGCCCTGTGGAAGGAGCTCAAGAGCATTTTCACTTATTGGGTCGAGCAGGGCGTGCGGGTGTTTCGGGTCGATAACCCCCATACCAAGCCATTCGCGCTGTGGGAATACATCATCACCGAGGTCAAGCAGGTCTATCCCGACGTGCTGTTTCTGGCGGAAGCCTTTACCCGGCCCCGGATCACGCACCGGCTGGCCAAGCTCGGATTTTCCCAGTCCTACAACTATTTTCCCTGGCGCAACACCAAGCAGGAGCTGGTGGAATATCTGACCGAACTCAGTCAGGACGAAAGCCGGGAATATTTTCGGCCCAACCTCTGGCCCAACACCCCGGATATTCTCACCGAGACCTTGCAACTGGGCGGTCGCCCGGCCTTTGTCACGCGTTTTGTGCTAGCCGCCACGCTGGGCGCTAGTTACGGCATTTACGGCCCGGCCTATGAATTGATGGAGCATACGCCGCGCCATCACGGCAGCGAGGAGTACCTGGATTCGGAGAAATACCAGCTGCGCCACTGGGATCTGAATCGTCACGACAGTCTCAAGGAGCTGATCGCTCGCGTGAACCGGATTCGCCGGGCCCATCCCGCGCTGCAGCATGACTGGCGCCTGCGTTTTCATGCCGTCGACAACCCGGAGCTGATCGCGTTCAGCAAGACCAGCGAAGATCTGGCCGACGTCATTCTGGTGGTGGTCAACCTGGATGTGAATTACGTGCAGTCGGGCTGGCTGGAACTGCCGCTGAAGGAGCTGGCACTGGATCCGGAACAGGCGTTTCAGGTGCATGACCTGCTGGGTGGGGAGCGCTATCTCTGGCATGGCGCCCGCAACTTCGTCCAGCTCGATCCCAAGGCCATGCCGGCGCATATTTTTCATGTGCGGCGCAAGGTCCATACCGAACGAGATTTTGATGGCTATGCCTAGTAATTTTTTCGGACCCTGCTCTCAAGGCTCAAGTATGCAGACAACGTTCAAGTTACTGTTTTTACTCCCTCTCCCTTGACGGGAGAGGGTGGGGGAGAGGGTGGTGCATGCGTACTCCGCATTTTAAGCGGCTACGCCGCCCCCTCTCCCTAGCCCTCTCCCACAAGGGGAGAGGGAATCACTTTTGTGATTAACCTAAAGATTAGGTGCGTCGGGTAAGTCCTCAAGGGCACCTCCCGGAGCATAACAGCAGCGCAACTGAAAAGGGGCGGTATGAGCGAGATCAGCAGCGAGAGCCAGTGGCGGGATGATCCCCTGTGGTACAAGGATTCGATCATCAAGGCTCAAGTATGCACACAACGTTCAAGTTACTGTTTTTACTCCCTCTCCCTTGACGGGAGAGGGTGGGGGAGAGGGTGGTGCATGCGTACTCCGCATTTTAAGCGGCTACGCCGCCCCCTCTCCCTAGCCCTCTCCCACAAGGGGAGAGGGAATCACTTTTGTGATTAACCTAAAGATTAGGTGCGTCGGGTAAGTCCTCAAGGGCACCTCCCGGAGCATAACAGCAGCGCAACTGAAAAGGGGCGGTATGAGCGAGATCAGCAGCGAGAGCCAGTGGCAGGATGATCCCCTGTGGTACAAGGATGCGATCGTCTATCAGTTACACGTCAAGGCCTTCTTCGACAGCAACGACGATGGCGTTGGCGATTTTCGCGGCCTTACCGAAAAGCTGGATTACATCCAGTCGCTCGGTGTGAACACGCTGTGGCTGTTGCCGTTCTATCCGTCGCCCATGCGGGACGACGGCTATGACATCGCGGACTATCGCAATATCTTTCCCGCCTATGGCACCCGCAAGGAGTTTCAGAATTTTGTACGCGAGGCCCATCGGCGTGGCCTGAAAATCATCACCGAGCTGGTCATCAACCACACCTCCGACCAGCATCCCTGGTTTCAGGCGGCGCGGCGCGCGCCCAAGGGCTCGGCCAAGCGCAACTTCTATGTCTGGAGCGATGACGACCAAAAGCTGGCGGATACCCGCATCATCTTCACCGATACCGAACGCTCCAATTGGGAATGGGATCCGATTGCCCAGCAGTATTACTGGCACCGGTTCTTCTCCCACCAGCCGGATCTGAACCATAACAACCAGGAAGTGGTGAAGGCGGTGATCAAGCTCATGCGCTTCTGGTTCGACATGGGCGTGGACGGTATGCGGCTGGACGCTATTCCGTACCTGTGTGTGCGCGACGGCACCAACAACGAGAACCTGCCGGAAACCCATTCCGTACTCAAGCAGATGCGGGCGGTGGTGGATGCCCACTACAAGAACCGTATGTTTTTGGTCGAGGCCAATCAGTGGCCGGAAGACGTGCGGGAATACTTTGGCGATGGCGATGAATGCCATGTGGCCTACCACTTTCCCCTGATGCCGCGAATGTACATGGCGGTGGCCCAGGAAGATCGCCACCCCATCACCGAGATCATGGCGCAGACACCGGATATTCCGGA